>DATDDC010000304.1:0-2203 GCA_036523995.1 Anaeromyxobacter sp. | reverse complement strand
CGCTGGGAGTACCTCGCGGAGCACCCGGTCGAGGCGGGGGACGACGGCGGCGAGCGGGTCGGCGGTGCGTTCCGGCCAGGGGACGACCGCCTCGAGAGCCTCCAGGCCAGGCTCGAGGCCGAGACGGATCGCTGGTCGTTCCTCGACCCGGTCGCTCCCGTGGCAGCGCCGTGCGCCATCGAGGACGGGCTTTCGGCCAAGGAGATCGACGCCCGCCTGAGGGAGCTGGCGGCGAAGCTGGCAGACTGGGACCGCGTCTTCGGCTACTGCGCGTTCGTGGTCCGGCGGAGCGGGCTCTGGAAGATCCTCGGGTTCGCCTCGTTCTCGCACTACTGCGACGTGCGGCTCGGCCTCGCGGCCCGCACCGTGGAGCAGCGGGCCGCGGTCGAGAAGCGGCTCTGGGAGGTGCCGGCGCTCCGCGCGGCCCGGGACGACGGGCTCGCGTACGAGAAGGTCCGGCTCCTTTCCCGGCTCCCCAATCACGAGGTCGAGCGCTGGATCCCGAGGGCGCGGCAGCTGACCTGCGTGGCGCTCAAGGCCGAGCTGGAGGATCGCGACGAGGCGCAGATGCGTGCGGCGAGGGTCCTGCGTGGAAGAGTCCCCGTTCGGATCGCTCTCCTCCTCCAGGCGGCCTTCCGCGCCGTCCGCGAGGCCGAGGGCTGCCTCCTCGACGACGGAAGGTGCCTCGTCCGGGTGGCTCGGCACTTCGTCGAGACCTGGAAACCGCACGTGAAGAAGGCGAGAACCCTCTCGCAGAAGGTCCGCGAGCGCGACCTGGGGCGATGCCGAGTGCCGGGGTGCAGCCGGAGGGCCGTGCACGCCCACCACATCATCCCGCGCTCGCGCGGCGGTACGGACGATCCGGAAAACCTCGTCGCGCTCTGCGGGTGCCATCATCTGCGCGGCATTCACGGCGGATACATCCGCGTCCGCGGCCGCGCGCCGGACGGGCTCGTCTGGGAGGTGGGCGGGCGCGTGTGGCGGGACGGCGACTTCGGGGCGAGGTCGGCGGAGGCGAGGGCGGCCTGATACGTCAGCCTGCGGTGCCCTTCCGCGCCTTCCAGTTCCGCACCAGGTTGTCGATGAGCGCCGGGCTGTACAGGCAATACGCCTGCTCCCTGCAGTACGTCGCCATGTACTGCCGGAAGAGATCGATGGGCTCGGCGCCCACCCGCAGGGCGCGCCGGTTCGCGACGAGGCTCGTCGTCCCCGCGCTCAGGAGCTCCCCGGCCGCGCGGACGACGGCGGCCTCCATCGCCTCGTCGCCCGCCACGACCTCGTCGCAGAGGAGCCGCCCCTCCGGGCTCTCCGCCGGGAAGTCCCGGTTGAAGAAGATGCCCTGCCGCGCCGCGCGCTCGCCGACGAAGCGCGGCAATCTCAGGTTGGCGAGGCCGGGGATGATCCCCTCCCTGCGCGCCGGGAGGTTGAAGTACGCGCCCCGCTGGGCGATGACGCGATCGAGGATGAGCAGCACCTGGCAGTGCCCGCCGATGGCGAACCCGTCCACCGCCCCGATGAAGGGCTTCTCGACCCCGTCCTCCGGGCCGTCGGGATGGAAGTCCTCCCGAGCGAGCCCCCGGTAGATCTTGGCGAGCGGCCCGGTCTCGCGCTCCAGCATGAAGCGGAGGAGCGAGATCTGCCCCTCGTAGAGCTTCGTGAGGTTGATGCCGGCGCCGAAGATGCGCCGGCCGGCGTAGGCCGGCTTCGTCATGGGCGCGCCGCGCAGCACGCCCACGCGGATCCCGTCGTCGAGGAGGACGAGGTCGACGACGGTCTCGAGGGCCTCCTGGTACTCGTCGTCCTCGGCGTTGAGCCAGTCCTGGTGGTGGAAGGTGATGCGGCCGAGGCCCTCTCTCCGCTCGAGCGTCATCGAGGGGAGCTCGGCCCGGCCGGTCTCGCGGAACGAGGCGAGCCGGTCCAGGGCCGCCGCCGTGGGCTGCCGCATGGCGTGGAGGAGGTGGAGGCCGCGCTCGCGGTCCGAGAGGACGTGGGCGAGGAAGATGCCCTGGTCGATCTGGAGCCCGTCCTGGTGCATCTGCGGGAGCTCCCGCTCGCGGGCCACGTCCGCCCGCGCCGGCACGAGGCCGGGGAGCTGCGCCGCGGCCGCCCAGGCGAGCTCGCCGAGGCGGAGGAGCCGCCGCCGGCCGCCGACGAGCGTGAGCCGGTCGTACACCGCCGCGGCGTGGCGCCGAAGGAACGCCTC
>DATDDC010000303.1:0-3220 GCA_036523995.1 Anaeromyxobacter sp. | reverse complement strand
GCGCCGGGCAGGCGGAAGGTGCCGGAGAGCCCTCCGCCGATGACGAGCCAGAAGATGATCGGCTGTCCCAGCGCGCCCACGAGCCGCGAGGGCTGGCGGAAGAAGCGGACCAGATCGCGGCGAGCGAGGACCCACGTGGTGGCGAGGTCGTAGGCGAGGGCGGAGTGGCGCGGCGCGGTCGAGGTCGAGGTCGAGGTCGGGGTCGGGGTCGAGGTCGAGGTCGGGGTCGAGGTCGGGGTCTGGGTCGAGGTCGAGGTCGGGGTCGGGGTCGAGGGTCGGGGTCGAGGTCGGGGGTCGCGGTCGGGGGCGCGGTCGCGGTCGACGGTCGCGTCCCAGTCCTCCCGGCGCGCCGTGCCGCGGGCCGGGAACGCCCATCGCCCGTATACTCCTCCGGATTCCGGACGCCCGCCGGGTCGCGAACGCATGAGCCCCGCCTACCTCGAGCGCCTCTTTCGCCCCCGCTCCGTCGCGGTCGTCGGCGCGAACAACCGCCCGCAGCGCGTCGGCAGCGTGGTCGTCCGGAACCTCCTCGCCGGCGGGTTCGAGGGGCCCATCATGCCCGTGAACCCGCGCTACGAGGCGGTGGCGGGCGTCCTCACCTACCCGGACGTCGCGAGCCTGCCGCGGACGCCGGACCTCGCCGTCATCTGCACGCCTCCCGCCACGGTCCCGGACGTCATGGACCAGCTCGGCGCGCGGGGGACGCGCGCGGCCGTCGTCATGGCGCGCGGGCTCGGCAGCGCGCGCGACGCGGGCGGCGCGACCCTCCTCGAGCGGACGCTCGCCATCGCCCGGCACCACGGCGTCCGCATCCTCGGCGGCGGAACGCTCGGCATCATCGCGCCGCGGATCGGCCTCGACGCGAGCTTCGCCAGCGTGAAGGCGCTCCCCGGCCACATCGGCTTCGTGTCGCAGTCCGACGCCGTCGGCACGCTCCTCCTCGACTGGGCCCACCCCCGGCGCGTCGGCCTCTCGCACTTCATCTCGCTCGGCGACGGCGCGGACGTCGGCTTCGGCGAGGCGCTCGACTACCTCGGCAGCGACCCCGACACGCGCGCCATCCTCCTCTACATCGAGTCGCTCGAGGAGCGCCGGAGCTTCATGGCGGCGGCGCGCGGCGCGGCCAGGAACAAGCCCGTGCTCGCCGTGAAGGCGGGGCGCTCCGCGGGCGGCGCCGTGCGGCCCCTCTCCGCCGACACGCTCTCGCTCGTCGACCCGGACGACGTCTTCGACGAGGCGCTGCGCCGCGCCGGCATCGTGCGCGTCCCGAACGTCGACGAGCTCTTCGACGCGGTGGAGACGCTCGCGCACGCCCGCCCGGTCGCGGGCGAGCGCCTCGGCGTGGTCTCGAACGGCGGCGGGGTCGGCCTCATGGTGGCGGACGAGCTCGCCTCGGGCGGGCTCCGCATGGCGGAGCTGTCCGCGGCGACCGCCGAGCGGCTGCGCGCGGCGCTGCCGCCGGGCTGCCAGAGCCGGAACCCGGTCGACGTGCTCGTGGACGCGCCGGGCGACCGGTACGCGGCGGCGCTCGAGATCCTGCTCCAGTCCGGCGAGCTCGACGCCGTCCTCGCGGTGCACACCCCGAGCACGCTCGCGAGCAGCGCGGACGCGGCGCGCGCCGTCATCGAGGTCGCCGCGTCGCACGCGGGGAAGGTCCTCGCGTCCTTCGTCGGCGGCGAGAGCATCGCGCCGGCGCGCCGCATGCTCGCCGAGGCGGGCGTGCCGAGCTTCGACACCCCCGCCCGCGCCGCCCAGGCATTCCGGACGATGGTCGGCTACCGCCGCAGCCACGCCGCGCTCCTCGAGACCCCGCCGTCGGTGCCGGCCGAGTTCAAGGTGGACCGCGAGGCCGCCCGGCGCGTCATCCGCGGGGCGCTCGAGCAGGGAAGGGACTTCCTGCGCATCGCCGAGACGCTGCAGGTCCTCGCCGCCTACGGCATCCCGGTGAGCGACGTGCGGCCGGTGGACACGCCGGAGGAGGCCGGGCGCGTGGCGCGCGCGCTCGGGTTCCCCGTGGAGATCGCGGCGAGGTCGCCGCAGATCCGCCGCAAGCGCGAGGTGGGCGGCGTGGCGCGCGGGCTCGAGAGCGCGGAGGCGGTGGAGGAGGCGGCGCGGGCCATGATCGCCCGCATCGCCGAGTGGCGCCCCGACGCGCGGGTGACGGGCTTCTCCGTGCAGCGCATGCGGCGGCGGCCCAACGCGCGCGAGCTCTTCGCGGGCGTGGCGGTGGATCCGCTCTTCGGCCCGGTGATCCTCTTCGGCGAGGGCCGCGACACCGAGCTCCGCCGCGACATGGCGGTGGCGCTGCCGCCGCTCAACCTCCCGCTGGCGCGGGCGCTCGTGGGCCGCACCCGCGTCGCCGCGCTCCTCGAGGCGAGCCCGAGCCGCCCCGCCGCCGACGCCGGCGCCCTCGCCCTCACGCTCATGAAGGTGTCCCAGCTCGTGGCGGAGCTGCCCGAGGTGGCCGAGCTCGATCTCAACCCGCTCCTCGTGGACGAGCAGGGCGTCGTCGTGGCCGGCGGCTACATGGCAATCGCCCGGCCGACCGGGGCCGCGGTGGACCGGCTCGCCATCCGCCCCTACCCCGACGGCCTGGAGGAGCGCTTCACGCTCCGCGACGGGTCCGAGGTCACGATGCGCCCCGTCCGCCCCGAGGACGAGCCCGCGCACAGCGACTTCATCTCGCGCCTCTCGCCCGAGGACAGCCACTTCCGCTTCTTCCACTACGTCCGCTCCATGCCGCACAGCGAGCTCGCCCGCCTCACGCAGATCGACTACGACCGCGAGATGGCCTTCGTCGCCACGCGCCGCGCGCCCGGCGGCGAGCCCGAGACCATCGGCGTCGTGCGCACGGTGGCCGACCCGGACAACGACACGGCCGAGCTGTCGATCGTGGTGCGATCGGATCTCAAGCGCCAGGGCATCGGCAGCCGGCTCCTCCGCAAGGCCGTGGAGCACTGCCGGGGCCGCGGGACGCGCGAGGTGGCGGGCGACGTCCTCGCCGGGAACGAGTCCATGCTCTCGCTGGCGAAGGCGTACGGCGGGTTCAAGGTGGAGGAGACGGACGAGCCGGGGATCGTGAGGATCCGGCACGTCCTGAAGCCCTCCGCGGCGTGAGGTCCTCGGCGGGGCCCGCCGCGCCGGAGGCGTGAAATAGTCCGGCCCCCGAATGCACCCGAGGCACAGGAGAGATCTGCCATGCGCCGCACACGCCCGCGAG
>DATDDC010000302.1:0-12848 GCA_036523995.1 Anaeromyxobacter sp. | reverse complement strand
CTCCGCCGAGCGCGCCGAGGGCGGCCTCCGCCTCCGAGTCGAGCGCGCCGAGATCGGCCCGGCCGGCGCCCTCGTCGTCGTCGGGAAGGGAGGCGGCGGCGGCGTCCACGTCGGCGCCCTCCACCGGATGCTCGCCGGTGAGATCGTCGAGCGCCGCGGCCGCGTCCCTGGGCGCCGGCGCGGCGATGCCGTCGAAGGCCTCGTCGAGGAGCTTGAGATCGTCGTCGACGCCGGCCGCGTGCGCCGGCGGCTCGTCGGGCAGAGACTCGAGGTCGAGGCCGGGGATCTCGCGATCGGGCGAGCCCTCCGCCGACCCCTCGATGCCGACCTCCTCCTCGAGGCTCACGATCTCCTCCTCGGGAGGCGGGACGATGGGGACGTCCGGCAGGCCGATGAGCGCGCCGAGCTTGTCGATGAGCGTCTGCGGCGCGTAGGGCTTGAGGAGGTACTCGTCCGCGCGGGCCTTCAGCGTCCGGTGCTTCTCGAACGTCTCCTCGGTGGCCTCGGCGCTCGTGAGGACGAGCGGCAGCGACTTGAGGTCGTCGTCCTTCTTGAGCTTCTGGCAGACGAGATAGCCGCTCATGCCGGGCAGCTCGACGCACAGCACCACCGCCTCGGGCGACCAGTCGCGCGCGAGCTCGAACCCTTCCTTGCCGTCGCCGGTGACGCGCACCTCGAAGCCGGAGGCCTCGAGCGACTCCGCCATGCCCGAGGCGAAGGACGAGTCGTTCTCGATGAAGAGGATCTTCTTTGCCATCCGTGGAGGACCGGGCGCGCCCGTGGCGCGCGGCGTGTACCGTGCGGAAAAGCCTCGGAAATTCTACCGGTCGCCGGAGCGCGCTGTCAAAAACGAACCGCCGGGAGCGGCGCGAGGAGCGCTATCGCCCGCCCTCGGCCTGCGCCGTGCGCACGAGGTCGAAGAGGGCGGCCTCGTCGAGGTCCGAGACGAGCGAGTAGACGATCTCGCGATCGCGCCACACGGCGACGTTGTAGCCGCGGGCGGCGACGAGCCGGATCACCTGCTGGCCCATCCTCACCTCGCGGCCGGAGGCGTCGAATCGGCCCTTGGGATCGTCCACGATGAAGAGGCCGGCCTGCCCGCGGGGCAGCTCGTAGCGGATGTAGGCGGCGGGCCACTCGCGCAGGTGCGACAGGCGCGCGCCGAGGAGCCGAACGCCGCTCGCCTTGAAGCGCGGCGGCGAGGGGTTGAAGTCGAGCTTGTCGGCGAACCAGGCGAGGATGGGGCCCTCGCCGCCGACGCTCGCCAGGACCTCGAGCGGGAGCGCGCGGTGGTGGCTGCGCACAGCCTCCTCGACGAGCGCGGCGTCCCCGCCGTGCGTGGCCAGGACGACGAGCGCCCCCGCCGCGCAAGCGGCCGCGGTGGCGAGCGGGATGGGCGAGAGCGCCTGGCGCCAGAGCGGACGGTGCCGGCGGGCCAGGGCCTCCTCGACGCGCTTGCGCAGCTCCTGCGGCGCCCGGCCCGCGGGCGCCAGCGCAGCCATGGCCTCGCGCAGCTTCGCGCGCAGGGCGTCGCGAACGCCCCTGCGCTCCTCCGCGAGCGCCCGGCAGCGCTCGCAGCCCTCGAGGTGCAGGTCCGCCTCGGCGCGCTCGCGCGCGTCGAACTCCCCGTCGAGGTAGGCGTCCACCGAACGCTCGATCTCGCCGCAATCCATGGCTGCGCTGAGCGTGGGTTCGATCGCCATGATCCGCTTCCCGACGGCTACGCGGACTTTCCGCGCTTCTTCCGATAGGCCTCGAGGTCGATGCTCCCATCGTCCCCGACGTCCTGCAAGACTCCGGATACCACCGCGTACCTCGCGAGCGCCTTCTGGAGGAGCCGGCGCCCGCGGTAGAGCCTGCTCATCACCGTGCCCACCGGCACGTCCAGGATCTCCGCGATCTCCTTGTACGAGAACTCCTGGAGGTCGGCGAGGATGACCACGAGCCGGAAATCGATGGGGAGCGAGTCGACGGCCTTGAGGACGTCGTCCGAGAGGAGCCGGTCGAAGAAGAACTGCTCCGGGTTCGCGGCGTGCTCCGCCGCCTCGCGCGACACGAAGCGCTCGTGGACCGCGTCCTTCTCGGAGCCCTCGACGATGTTCCGCTCCTTCACGGAGCGGCGGTACCGGTTGATGAACGTGTTCGTCAGGATCTTGAACAGCCAGGCCTTCATGTTCGTGCCACGCTCGAACTTGTCGAAGAAGCGGTAGGCGCGGAGGAAGGTGTCCTGGACGAGGTCCTCGGCGTCGCGGTCGTTCTTCGTGAGCCGCAGCGCGGCCGAGTAGAGCGGATCGAGGTGCTTCAGGGCGAGCTCCTCGAACTCGCCGCGCGTGAGATCGGTCTGTCGCAGGTCGAACATCAGCGGTCGTCGTCTCCCCACCGGGTTCTTAGGACGTCCTCACGCGCGATGCCGCTCGAGATTCCCGCGCCTGGCAGGAGAACGAGCCGGCCTTCGTTCCGATTCCCGCGCCTCGGGCCCCGGCCCGGTCGTCCGGGGGACCGCTGGCGAGGTGCGCGAAAGAACGTCGGATTCTAGTCCGGCGCGGCGGGGACCGCATCGCCCGGCCGGCGGACGCGCCCGGGGGGCACGGGGGAGCGGGCGGGCGTCCGGCGCGGCGGGATGCTAGAACCGGCGCTCGATCCGTCCGGGGGCGGGTGCCCTCCTTAAGATCCCACGCCATGGCGAGGCTCCTCTTCGCGGACGACCGCGGGCGCGTCTACGACCACCCCGACCTGCTCGCGGCGGTGCGGAGCGGGGGAGAGGTCGTACGGCCGCCCGAGCGCGGCGTGCCGCTGCCGGAGGGCGCGGGCCTCACGTTCCTCCCCGGCAGGAGGCCCGTGGGGATCGACCCCGGGACGGGAGAGCTCGCGGTCCTGCACGAGGTGAAGGTCGGGAGGAAGGTCATCGTCCCACACGCCGTCGGCGCCACGCTGCCGCCGGGCTGGACGCGCACGTTCCTTCCCGCCGCGGCGCGCCCGCCGCTCCCGGCGCTGTCCGGGACCCCTGCCCTGCCACAATGGGCCTACACGGCCGCTGCCCTCGCCGCGGACGGCTTCGTGGCCTGGGCGATCCACACGGACCGGCGGAGCCACTGGAGCCCGCGCTCGCACTCGACCGCGGACCTGCCGCGCCTCGTCGCGCGCACGATCGCGGGGAGCCCGAACCCCATCTACCGCCAGCTCTCCCGCTGCGCGCTCGAGTGGCGCTGCTTCACGGCGCAGAACACGTTCTACGGCCGCGACGAGGGGGCCATCCCCTCGTCGTCGGCGTGCAACGCGGCCTGCATCGGCTGCCTCTCCGAGCAGCAGGAGGGTATGCCGCCCGCGAGCCACGAGCGGATCCGGCGCGCGCCCACCGCGGAGGAGATGGCCGACGTGGCGGTGCGCCACCTCGAGCGCGCGGCGGGACGCGTGATGGTGAGCTTCGGGCAGGGGTGCGAGGGCGAGCCCCTCACGCGCTGGCGGGAGATCGAGCGCGCCATCCGGCTCGTGCGCGCGCGCACCTCGCGCGGATCGATCCACGCGAACACGAACGGCTCCTTGCCGGATGCCCTCGGACGCCTCGTCGACGCCGGGCTCGACTCGGTGCGGATCTCGCTCAACTCCGCGTCGCCCGATCTCTACGCGGCGTACTACCGCCCGGTGGGCTACGGCCTCGAGGACGTGGTGCGGGCGATCCGGGTGGCGAAGGAGAGGGGCGCGTACGTGGCCCTGAACCTCCTCACCTTCCCGGGCGTCACCGATCGCGAGGGCGAGGCCGAGCGGCTCTGCGCGCTCGTCCGGGAGGGGGACGTCGATCAGGTGCAGACGCGGCCGCTCGCCATCGATCCGGACGTCTACGTCGACCTCGCGCGCGCCCGGGGCGCCGGGGGTCCCGCCATCGGGATCCGCGCGCTCGTCCTCGCGCTCCGGTCCGCGCGGCCGGGGATCGTCATCGGCAACTTCTCGCGGGCGCGAAGCGAGCGGCCCCGCGCGTCCCGCAGCCGCGCGCGGCGGGAGGCGCGATGAAGGCCGAGGCCGAGCTGCGGCTCCAGAAGGACCTGGCGCGGCACCTGCGCGCCGGGCACCCCTGGGTGTTCCGCAAGGCCATCGAGAAGGCGCCGAAGGGGCTCGCCGCGGGCGCCATCGTCGACGTCACCGACGAGGAGCGCTTCGTGGCGCGCGGCTACTTCGATCCGCACTCGGCCATCTCGGTGCGGATCCTCACGCGCGAGCCGGCCGAGGCTATCGACGCGGTCTTCTGGCGGCGGCGCGTGGCCCGGGCGCTGGCGCTCCGGGCGGAGCTCGTGTCCGGGACGAACGCCTTCCGCATGGTTCACGGCGAGGCCGACGGCCTCCCGGGCGTCGTGGCCGACCGCTACGACCGCTTCGCCGTGCTGAAGCTCTACTCCGCGGGGCTCTCCCCGCACCGGGGCGAGATCGTCGAGGCGCTCCGGGCCGAGGCCGGCGGCCTCGCGGGCGTCTACGGGCGGGACGAGATCCCGCGCGACGACGAGGAGGAGGGCGGCGCGCCTGCGGGGCGGGTGCTCTGGGGGGCGGAGCCCCCGGAGCGCATCGGGATCGACGAGCACGGGATGAGGCTCCTCGTCGACGTGCGCAGGGGGCAGAAGACGGGCCACTTCCTCGACCAGCGCGAGAACCGGCGGATGGTGCGCGACCTCGCGCGCGGCCGGCCCGAGGCCCTGAACCTCTTCGGCTACACGGGCGGCTTCTCCGTCGCCGCGGCGCTGGGCGGGTCGAGGCACGTCGTGACCGTGGACGTGGACCAGGACGCCATCGCCCTCGCGCGGGAGAACTTCCGCGCGAACGGGCTCGATCCCGCGGACCACGCCTTCGCGACCGAGGACGCCTTCGAGATGCTCGCGCGCTACAAGCGCGAGGGGCGCCGCTTCGACCTCGTGGTGTGCGATCCGCCCGCCTTCGCGAAGTCGCAGCGCGCCGTGGACGCCGCCATCGCCGGGTACGCGTCGCTGAACCGCGCGGCGCTCGCGGTGGTGGCGCCCGGAGGGCTCCTCGTCACGGCGAGCTGCTCGGCCCGGGTCACGGCGGAGCAGTTCGCGGACGCCGTGAAGGAGGCGGCGTTCAAGTCGCGGACGGAGCTGCAGCTCGTGGCGGAGACGAGGCAGCCGGCGGATCACCCGGTGAGCCTGCAGTTCCGGGAGGGGAGGTACCTCAAGTGCCTGGTGCTGCGGAGGGTGGCGTGAGGAAGGTGCGGTTGCACCCCGCCCGCCGCGCCTTCGGCGCGTCCTGCGGGGTGCATCGGGTCACGACCCACCCCCACACGTCCCACGTGCCCGCGAGGCACGTGTGGACAGGCGAAGCGCTCAGCTCGCCCGCGGCCTCCGCGCCTCCAGCACCGGCAGGATCCAGTCGAGTATCGCCTCCGCGACCTTCTCCTTCGGCCCCTCGATCTCGGCGAGCTCCGCCGACGAGACGAGCGCGACGCGGTTCGTGTCGCCTCCGAACCCGGCGCCCGCGCCGCCCACCTTGTTCGCCACCACGAGATCGCACTTCTTGCCCTTCAGCTTCTCGCGGGCGCGCGCGATGACCTCCTCGGTCTCGGCGGCGAAGCCGACGAGCACGGGCGCGTCCTTCTTGCCCGCGAGCCGCGCGCCGAGTCCCGCCAGGATGTCGGGCGTGCGGGCGAGCTGGAGCGTCTCCCCGCCCTCGCCCTTCTTGATCTTGCTCGGCGAGGAGACCGCGGGCCTGTAGTCGGAGACCGCGGCCGCTCCGACGAAGAGGTCCATCCCGGCCGACTCGAGCTCGACCGCGTTCGCCATCTGCTCCGCGGTCTCCACGCGGATCACCTTCACGCCGGATGGATCGGGAAGATCGGTGGGGCCGGAGACGAGCGTCACGTCCGCCCCGCGGCGCGAGGCCACCCGCGCGATGGCGTAGCCCATCTTGCCGGAGGACGGGTTGGAGATGAACCGCACGGGATCGATGGGCTCGCGCGTCGGGCCGGCGGTGACGAGCACCTTGCGGCCGTCGAGGTCGACGTTCCCGAGGAGGCGCGAGGCCGCGAGCGCGATCTCCTCGGGCTCGGCCAGCCGGCCCTCGCCCACGTCGCCGTCGGCGAGCTCGCCGGCGGCGGGCCCCACCACGTGAAAGCCCCGGGCGCGGAGCGCCTCCACGTTCTCCTGCGTGGCCGCGTTCCGCCACATGCGCGTGTTCATGGCCGGCGCCACGAGCACCGGGCAGGTGGCGGCGAGGACGGTCGTGGTCACCGCGTCGTCCGCCATGCCGCAGCGCATGCGCGCCAGGAGGTCCGCCGTCGCCGGCGCGACGACGACGAGGTCCGCCATGCGCGCGAGCGCGAGGTGCCCGTAGGCCGCGTCGGCCGCCGGGTCGAGGAGGTCCACCAGCACCGGCGCCCCGGAGATGGCCTGGAAGGTGAGCGGCTGGACGAAGCGCGTGGCCGCGGAGGTCATGGCGACGCGCACCGTGCCGCGCCCCTTCACGACGAGCCGGGCGAGCTCGCAGGCCTTGTACGCCGCGATGCCACCCCCCACGCACAGCACCACGGTGCGGTTCTGGAAGTTCATGGCCACCGCATCATAAACCGACGGTCGCTCGCGCGAAGGCCTTCCCGCTCCGGGACATCGGTGCCATCCTCGGCGCGGTGGACCCGCTCCCCGACCGCGCGCCTCCGCCGTCCGTCCCCGTACGCAAGAGCGCGCTGGCGTTCTTCGGGGTGCTCCTGGTGCTGTGGGTCCCGGGCGCCCTGGCGCAGGGCGCGACCCTGCCCTGGGGCCTCGCCTGGACCGAGCTGTTCGGCTTCCTGCTCTCCGCGCTCATCGCCACGGCGGGCTCGAATCTCCGCCCGGGGCCGTATCTCCGGCTCGGGCCCGTGCGGCCGGCCGCCCTCGCCGTCGGCGCGCTGGCCGGGGCCGCGGGATACCTGGTCGCCGGTTCGATCCTGAGCCTCACGCAGCGGCTCCTGCCCGGGCGGATCTCCGACTTGTTCGACCCGCTGCGCCTCTTCGAGGGGCCGCGGTCCGAGCAGCTCGCCCTCGCCGCGGTCGCCATCTTCCTCGCCCCGGCGTGCGAGGAGATCGCATTCCGCGGCTACGTCCAGACGACGCTCGGGCTCCGGCGGGGCCCCGCGGCCGCGGTGATGGGCGCCGCGGTGCTCTTCGCGCTCCTGCACATGAACCCGGTGCTGTTCCCGGCGCTGGTGGTCCTCGGCGCGATCTTCGGCTGGCTCGCGTGGCGCGCGGGCTCCATCTGGCCCGCCGTCGTCGCGCACGCGGTGAACAACGCGATCAGCTCCGCGCTCGCGCTCGCCGGCCCGGTGGCGCAGGCGGAGCCGCCGCCGCTCTCCGTCATCGGCGCCGCGATGGCGCTCGGCGGGGGAGCGCTGCTCGCGATCGGCGCGATCTACCGGACCCTCACGCCCGACCCCCCGCCGCTCTCCGGCGCCGTGGCCCTCCGCGACGGCGGCGATGCATCGACCCGCTTCTCCCCGGCGCGCGTGCCCTCCGGCCTCGCGGTTGCCACGTTCGCGGGGGCGGCGCTCCTGGCCGCGCTCCTCGCGGCCGGACCGGTCGCCGGCCGGCTCCACGGGCGCTGACGCGGCCGCGCACCCGGGGGCCGCGGCACCCACGCCATTCTTCCGGGACATCCCACGAAAGCGATGCTCGACGCGCGCGCGTCGCCCATGTTCGGATGCATGAAGACCGGAGGAAGACCCGTGCTTCGTGCCCTGGCCCTCGCCCTGCTCGTCGTCGCGGCACCGCGCCTCGCCGCCGCCCGTGGCCCGTCCACCCCCGAGGAGCGCAAGCGGGCCCTGCAGACCATCCGAAAGCTCGAGAAGGAGCCGCTCTCCCGCAAGTCGATGGACGACCGGCGCTGGCTCTTCCAGTGGATCGTGGAGATCCCGGACATCCAGGTGACGAGCTGCAAGGGGCCGCTCGACCCGCTGCAGGAGGACGACGAGGGCTACGGGAAGCTCCTCTACCTCCAGTCGGTCTTCGGCATGACCGCGTTCCTCATCGAGCACTCCGACAGGAAGGGCGACTGGGCCGCCGTGCAGGCCGCCGGCATCGAGAGCGTGCTGCGCGCCTACGACTCGATCCGGAAGGCCGACTCGGAGGCGCGCCTGAAGGAGCTCGATCGCCTCGCTGCCGCGCAGAAGGCCGGGAAGCTCCTCGGGGTGGTGAAGAAGGAGATGGCGGACTGCGGGAAGCCGGAGGAGGAGAGGATGGGGCCCGCTCCCCGGGATGCCATCTAGCTCGGTGCTTCTCTCGCAGCCCGCCGCGCGGGATGCGAGAAAGCTCACGCAGCCAGCTTCGCGATCGACGCCGGCAAGATCAGCTTGCCGTGGATCGCCCGCCGGAAGCTCTCCCTCGTCTCCGCCGCGATCTCGTGCGCGTCCCGCGCGTGGATGAGCTTCTTCGAGGTCCTCTCCTTCAGCTTCTTGCGGAGGTCCGTGGCGAGCCGGATGTTGCGCGCCCCGGTGGCGTCGGCGCGGGCGGCCTCGCTGCGCTCGCCCTCGTTCAGCATCCCCAGCACCGCTCTCACCGCGAGCTCGTTCGTCTCGAGCACGAGGTCGGGCTCGAGGACGAGGTTCCGCTCGCGGGCGAGGGCGAGGCGCGACACCTGGCCGAAGCGCCCGATGCGCGCGGCGGCGAGGAGCGACCGGAAGAGCTGCTTCGAGACGCCGAACGGGATCACCGAGGAGCGGTAGAGCATGCGCTCCAGGTAGTCGTCGTGGTTCCGGATGGCGCGGGTCGTCACGAGGCGCGCCACGCGGGAGAGGTCCTTGTCCATCCGCTGGTCGTAGCGGAGCTCCCAGTAGGCGTGGCGGGTGCTCGCCTTGTGGTAGGAGGCCACCGTCTTGAACGGCACGTAGTAGTTGTGCGCGACGGTGTCCGCGGCGAGGTGCGAGAGGAACCCGAGGGAGAAGGCCTCCTCCGCGCCGGGCTTCGCGTGCTTGAACACGTTGAAGCCGACCTGCCAGTTGTGACAGTGGTAGAGGTATCGAGCCATGTTCTTGCCGACGACGATGTCGGCGGCGAGCGAGCCGTAGAGGAACTCGTTCCCGAAGTCCTGGAGCACGCCGCGGAGGCCCGGCTGCACGATGCCCAGGCTCGCCAGGGCCTGCGCGGAGAAGTTGAGGTGCGCGAGCGGTCCCCATGCCTGCGCGTCGGAGGGGAAGGCGAGGATGACCAGGGCGACGGCGGCCAGCGATGCGGTTACGACGAGGCGCTCGATCTTCATCTGCCGTCGATTGTAGGAAGTGCTCGGTGCCGGGCGCAACGTGACGGCCCCCATTTCTTCGCGAGGTTCCGATGGGCGACGAGGTCATACAGCTTCGCGAGGCCGCGGCGCAAATCGCGCGTGAGGCGGGGCGCCACCTCGCCTGGTTGCGTGACGCCGGGGTGAGGGACATCCCTCCCCCGAGCGCTCCACCGGACGCCCCGGCGCCGTCCGCCCCCGGCGCGGGAAGGTACTCCCTGGCCGACAAGGGATGCGGCAGCCCATCCCTGCTCGCGGTCCGGGAGGAGCTGGGGGAGTGCACGCGCTGCAAGCTCGGCCGCGGGCGGACCCGCCTCGTCTTCGGGGTGGGCGACCCCGGCGCGGAGCTCATGTTCGTGGGCGAGGGCCCCGGGGCGGACGAGGACCGGCAGGGCGAGCCGTTCGTGGGCTGCGCCGGCCAGCTCCTCACGAAGATGATCGAGGCCATGGGCTACCGGCGCGGCCAGGTCTACATCGCGAACGTGGTGAAGTGCCGGCCTCCGGAGAACCGGAACCCGGAGCCCGACGAGATGGAGGCCTGCGAGCCTTTCCTGCGGGCCCAGATCGCCGCCATCCGGCCGAAGGTCATCGTGGCGCTCGGAAAGATCGCGGTGCAGGCGCTGCTCCGCCAGACCTCTCCCATCAGCCGCCTGCGCGGCCGGTGGTTCGACTACGAGGGCGTCCGGCTCATGCCCACGTTCCACCCCGCGTACCTCCTGCGCAGCCCCGACGAGAAGAAGAAGGCGTGGGAGGATCTCCAGCTCGTCATGAAGGAGCTGGGGAAGCCCGTTACCAGGAAGGGATAGCCGCCATGCGTGCGCTCCCCCACCGCATCGTCCGGGCCCTCGCCCTCGCCTCCTTCTCCCTAGCGGGCCTCGGCGTGCTCGCCGGGGCCGGGGCCGATTCCGCCCCGGCCGGGCCGCCGAAGGTCCTCACGCTCGAGATCAACGGCCCCATCACGGGCGGCACGGCGGAGTACGTGCTCGCCGGCATCGCCAAGGCGAAGGCGGAGGGCTACGACGCCGTCGCCTTCACGCTCGACACCCCGGGCGGCATGCTCGACGCCACGCGCGAGATCGTGCGCGGGTTCCTGGCGAGCGAGGTCCCCGTCGTCGTCTGGGTGGGGCCCGCCGCCGCGCAGGCCGCGTCCGCGGGCACGTTCATCACCCTCGCCGCGAACGTGGCGGCGATGCACCCGACCTCCAACATCGGCGCCGCCCACCCGGTCACGGGCTCGGGCAAGGACGTCTCCGAGGAGGCCGGGAAGGACATGGCGAAGAAGGTCGAGAACGACACGGTGGCCTTCGTCCGGAGCATCGCCGCCGCCCGCGGCCGCGACGCGGACTGGGCGGAGAAGGCGGTGCGCGAGAGCGTCTCCGTGGTCGCCGAGCAGGCCGTGAAGCTCCACGTCGTGGACTTCCTCGCGAAGGACATGCAGGAGACGCTCGCGCTCGCCGACGGGAAGAAGGTGAAGACCGCCGCAGGCGAGCGGACGTTCCGCGGCAAGGGTGCGGTGCTCGTGCCGCTCGAGACGACCGTGCGGCAGAAGCTCCTCATGCTCATCTCGAACCCGAACGTCGTCGCCATCCTCATGCTCCTCGGCGCGCTCGGGATCGGGATCGAGTTCTACCATCCGGGCGGGATCTTCCCCGGCGCCATCGGCGCGTTCTGCCTCTTCCTCGTGTTCCTCGGGATGCGCGTCATCCCGGTGAACGCGGGCGCCGTCATCCTCATCCTCGCGGGCGTGGCCCTCCTCATCGCGGAGGCGTACGTCACCGCGCACGGGATAGCCGGCATCGGAGGGGCCGCGTGCATCATCATCGGGACGCTCTTCTTCATCGACAAGGCGTCCCCCGATTACCAGTTCGACCCGGGAACGCTCACGCTCTCGCCCTGGATCGTCTGGCCGACGCCCATCGCGCTGGCCGCCATCCTGGGCTTCATGGGATGGAAGATCGCGGGGGCTCGCCGCCTGCCCCTCCAGCTCGGGGCGCCCGCGCTCCTCGGCTCGGAGGGGAACGCGCTCACCGACGTGGGGCCGGAGGGCGGCGAGGCCTTCGTTCACGGAGAGTACTGGAAGGCGCGCAGCGCCGGCCTCATCCCGAAGGGGGCGCGGCTGCGCGTCACCGCGGTGGACGGGCTCACCGTTATCGTGGTGGCCGTCGGCGAGAAAGGGTAGAACGGGCCGTCACCCTGGGAGGAATGCATGCCGCTCGCCGGCCTCGGCTTCATCGTCCCGATCGCCCTCATCGTCCTCTGGTTCCTTTCCGGCATCCGCATCATCAACGAGTACGAGCAAGGCGTGGTGCTCCGGCTCGGCCGGTTCGCGGGGGTCCGCACCGCGGGGCTCAAGTGGATCATCCCGCTCATCGACCGGATGATCGTCATCGACATGCGCATCACGGCGGAGCAGGTGCCGCCGCAGGACGTGATCACCCGCGACAACGTGTCCGTGAAGGTGAACGCGGTCATCTACTTCCGCGTCATGCAGGCCGACCGCGCCTTCCTGCAGGTGACCGACTTCCTCTTCGCCACGAGCCAGTTCGCGCAGACGACGCTGCGGTCGGTGCTCGGACAGGTCGACCTCGACGACCTCCTCAGCCAGCGCGACAAGATCAACCGGCAGCTCCAGGAGATCATCGATCGTCACACCGAGCCGTGGGGCGTGAAGGTGACGGCCGTGGAGGTGAAGCAGGTCGACCTTCCCGAGGAGATGCGCCGCGCCATGGCGAAGCAGGCCGAGGCGGAGCGCGAGCGCCGGTCCAAGGTCATCGCGGCCGAGGGCGAGTTCCAGGCGGCCGAGAAGCTCGGGCAAGCCGCGGACGTCATCGCGCGCTCTCCGGGCGCGCTCCAGCTCCGGTACCTCCAGACGCTGGTCGAGATCTCGGCCGAGAAGAACTCGACCATCGTGTTCCCGCTCCCCATCGAGCTCGTGAAGGCGTTCATCGAGTCGAAGGCGCTGCCGAAATAGGGGGAGGCCGGCCCGCGTAGGGGGAGGATGCGCCCCCGTCACCTCGGCGTCCTCGCCCTCGCCGCCCTCTGTCCGGTCGCCGCCCTGGCAAGGGGCTCGGAGGTCGTCCGCGGCGACGGGAAGGTCACGGCCCAGAAGCGGGAGCTGCCCGCCTTCGACGCGGTGCGCCTCGAGACCGCGGCCGACGTGGCCGTGAAGGTCGGGCCGCCCCAGTCGGTCACGGTGAAGATCGACGGAAACCTCCAGGAGCTGCTCCAGACGACGGTCGCGAAGGTGCGCGGGAGCGGGGAGATCTCGCGGAGGAGGTGATCAGATCTCCGCCCGGATCGATCCGTCCGCGGCCGTCCAGGCCCGGCTCATGGCCGGCGTGTTGTGCGCGAAGCCGACCTCGCCGCGCGGCCCCACCACGATGAGCCCGCCGTCGCCCTCGACGCGGCGGCCGAGCAAGTCCACCGCCTCCCGCGCCGCCACCATGGGATCGACGCCTCGTCCGACCTTGTCGGCGCAGTGGCGCGCCAGCGTGAGCTGGATGATGCGCTCGCCGTGCCCGGTGCAGGACACCGCCGCGAGCGCGTCGTCGGCGTAGGTGCCGCAGCCGATGATCGGGGTGTCGCCGATCCGGCCGGACCGCTTGCCG
>DATDDC010000301.1:0-1581 GCA_036523995.1 Anaeromyxobacter sp. | reverse complement strand
GACTACGTGCTGTCGCGCCGAGGCCAGGAGGTGATGGCGCGGCGGTGCGCCCTCTTCTCCATCCGCACCGACGTCGAGGGCGAGAACACGGCGACGGCGCTGGCGCGCGACCTCGGCGCGAGGCTCAAGCCCATTCACGTGGGGCCGAGCCTGCTCGTCTTCCTCGACGGCTCGAAGCGCGCCGACTTCATCCGGCGCTGGCGCGACGCCCCGCCGCGCTGACGACGGCGAGACGGCGGAGCGCCGCCCGGGCCTCTGCGAGGAGCTCCGCGCCTTCCCCCTGCGAGTGGCAGGCGCGCGGCCGCGCGCTCCCGAGCGAGGCGGGCTCGCGAAGCACCCCCCGACAGCATGGCGACAGGTTGACGCCGCTACGGTGGGCCCCGGTCGGTCGCAACCTCTCACGGAAGGAATCACGATGAACCGCTCTCCGAAGAACCTCGCCCGCCGCGTCGCCCTGGGCGCGGCCGCGCTGGCCCTCGCCGCCGCCGCGCCCGCCTCCGCCGGCTTCACGCCGGAGCGGCCGGAGTGCATCGCCCCGGCGAACCCGGGCGGCGGCTGGGACACCATCTGCCGCAGCTCGGCCAACGTGCTCCAGAAGACGGGGGCGCTGAGGAGCACGATGTACGTGACCAACATGCCGGGCGGCAGCGGCGCGGTCGCCATCGCCAACGTCGTCGCGAAGCGCAAGGGCGACGGCAGCGTCCTCGTCGCCGCGTCCAACTCGCTCACCTTCACGATGGCGGCCGGCCGGACGCCGCACACCTACGGCGACGTCGTGCCGCTCGCGCAGATCGCCGCCGAGTACGGCGGGTTCTTCGTCCGCGCCGACTCGAAGTACAAGTCCCTCGCCGACCTCGTCTCCGCGCTGAAGGCGAACCCGGCCTCGATCTCGTTCGCCGGCGGCTCGGCGCCGGGCAGCCTGGACCACATCAAGACGGCGGTGTTCGCGAAGGCGGTCGGCGTCGATCCCACGAAGCTCGTCTACGTTCCCTTCCAGGGCGGCGGCGAGGCGATGACCGCGCTGCTCGGCGGTCACACCGACGCGGCGACGCTCGATCTCGCAGAGGCGAGCGCGCAGCTCGAGGCCGGGAAGATCCGCTGCCTCGCCCTCATCAGCGACAAGCGCTCGACCAAGTTCAAGGACCTGCCGACCACCTTCGAGCAGGGCGTGAAGGTCACGTTCCCCATCTGGCGCGGGATCTACATGGCGCCCGGCGCGCCGGCCGAGGCGGTCCAGTTCTGGACCGAGACCGTGAAGAAGATGCTCGCCTCGCCGGAATGGAGCGCGGAGCGGGAGAAGCTGGGCTGGGAGGCCGCCGCGCGCTTCGGCGACGACTTCAAGCAGTTCGTCCGGGACGAGCACGCCCGGTACCAGGCGCTCCTGAAGGAGCTCGGGTTCCTGAGGTAGCCACCGCCCGCGCGGAGAGGAGGACCTCATGGTGACCGTGAAGAACCTGGCCACGCGCGCCCGCGTCGAGGGGCTCGTGATCGTGGCCGTGGCGCTGGGCTATCTCGGGGAGACGCGGTCCATCCCCGCGCTCTACCAGATGCCGGGGGTGCCCGGGCCGGCGGCGTTCCCGG
>DATDDC010000300.1:0-10846 GCA_036523995.1 Anaeromyxobacter sp. | reverse complement strand
GGCTCAACCTCGGCCTCTCCCTCTACGCCGCGGGGCGGAAGGAGGAGGCGGCGAAGCACTGGAGGACCGTGCTCGAGATCTCGCCGGGGAACCGGAACGCGGAGATGTACCTGGAGCTGGCGAAGACGACGTGATCGAGGTTCGGGACCCGACCTCGACCCCGACCTCGACCGCGACCGCGACCTCGACCTCGACCTCGACCCCGACCCCGACCTCGACCCCGACCGCGACCGCGACCGCGATCGCGGGCACGGGGCGCGTGACAGCAGCGTTGCCGCTTCCCGGGTTCGCCGGTATGGGAACGGCATGACCGAGCCCGAGAAGACCGTCCGGCTCACCACTCTCAGCCACGGCGCAGGTTGAGCCTGCAAGATCCGCCCTGCGGACCTGGCGCAGGTCCTGCGCCGCCTGCCGAAGACCGAGGACGCGAGAGCCCTCGTCGGCTACGACACGAAGGACGACGCCGCCGTCTGGCAGCTCGACGAGGGCCACGCCATCGTCGAGACGGTCGACTTCTTCACGCCCGTCGTCGACGACCCCTACTGGTTCGGACGCATCGCCGCGGCCAACGCCTTCTCGGACATCTGGGCCATGGGTGGCCGGCCGCTCTTCGCGCTGAACCTGGTGGGGTGGCCCGTCGCGAAGCTGTCCATGGACGTCCTCGGCGAGGTGCTGCGCGGCGGCGCCGAGTCGGCGCGGCTCGCCGGCGCGCCCATCCTGGGCGGCCACTCCATCGACGATCCGGAGCCGAAGTACGGGATGGCGGTGACGGGCCTCGTCGACCCGGCCCGCGTCCTCCGGAACGTCGGCGCCCGGCCCGGCGACGTCCTCCTCCTCACGAAGCCGCTCGGCTCCGGCATCCTCTCCACGGCCATCAAGCGCGGCGTGGCGGCGAAGGAGCAGGTGGATCGCATCGTGGAGGTGATGTCGGCCCTGAACCGCGCGGCCGGCGAGGTCCTCGCGGCGAGCGGCGCCGTGCACGCGCTCACGGACGTGACGGGCTTCGGCCTCCTCGGCCACGCCTGGGAGATGGCCGAGGGCTCGCGCGTCGCGCTCCGCCTGCGCGCCTCGGCGATCCCCGTCCTCGAGGGCGTGCACGAGCTCGCGGCGAAGGGCGTGGTGCCCGGCGGCTCGAAGTCCAACCTCGAGTGGATGACGCCGAACGTCTCCTTCGCCCCGTCGCTCCCGGCGACGCTCCCCATCGTGCTCGCCGACGCGCAGACGAACGGCGGTCTCCTCGCCGCGGTGGACCCGGGGCGCGCGGACACGGTCCAGGCCGGCCTCCGCGCCGCGGGGGTGACGAGCGCCGTCATCGGCGAGGTGATCCGCGGGGATCCGCCGCGGATCGAGGTCGGGTAGAATCGCTCTCCGATGTGGGTCTCGCTCGCCGCCGCGCTGGCGCTCGCGCTCGCTGCCCGCGAGCCCGCCTTCACCGTGGTGATCGACCCCGGCCACGGGGGCGAGCAGAAGGGCGCCCTCGCGCCGGACGGCGTGCGCGAGAAGGACCTCTCCCTCGCCATCTCGCGGCGCGTCGCCGCGCGGCTCAAGCGCCTCGGCGCGAAGGTGGTGCTCACCCGCACCGGCGACATCTCCGTGCCCCTCGCGAACCGCGCCGCCATCGCCACCGCCATCCGGGCGGACCTGTTCGTGTCCGTGCACCTCAACTCCATGCCCACGCCCGCGCAGCGGCGGCACTCGCGCGGCGTGGAGACCTACTTCCTCTCGGCCGACGCGACCGACCTCCACGCCAAGGCCGTCGCCGCCCGCGAGAACGCGGACCGCCTCGCGGGCGAGGCCGAGCCCGATCCGAACGATCCGGTGGCCGGCATCCTCGACGACCTGCAGGACGCGGCCTCTCTCCAGGGCTCCTCCAAGCTCGCCTACGCCATCCACGGGAAGCTCGTGGAGCGGCTCCACGCCGAGGACCGGGGCGTGAAGCAGGCGCCCTTCTACGTGCTCGCCGGCGCCCGCATGCCGGCCGTCCTCCTCGAGGTGGGCTTCATCTCGCACGGCGAGGAGACGAAGAAGCTGCGGAGCCGCGAGTACCAGGATCGCATCGCCGAGGCCGTGGCCGAGGGCATCCGGGCCTTCCGCGCCGAGACGATGCGGGCGAGCCGCTAGGCCTTCCCCGGGCCCGACGAAGGGGGTCCGGCGCGGTGGCGCGAGGCGCCCTCGCGTGCTATCCGCTCCCGCATGCCCAGAGCGAACGGCCGGGGTCCGGCGGACCTCCGCAGCATCGTCCTCGAGCCCGGCGTCTCGAAGCACGCCGAGGGCTCCTGCCTCGCCCGCTTCGGCGACACGCACGTCCTCTGCACGGCGTCGATCGACGACAAGGTGCCGCCGCACGTCTTCGGGACCGGCGCGGGATGGGTCACCGCCGAGTACGGGATGCTGCCGCGCTCGACGCACGAGCGGATGGCGCGCGAGGCGGCGCGCGGCAAGCAGGGCGGCCGGACGCTCGAGATCCAGCGGCTCATCGGGCGCGCGCTCCGGGCCTCCATCGACCTGCGCGCCCTGGGCACCCGCACCGTCACCCTCGACTGCGACGTGATCCAGGCCGACGGCGGGACCCGCACCGCCGCCATCACCGGCGGCTTCGTGGCCCTGGGGCTCGCGGTGCGCGCCGTGCGGGCGCAGAAGAGGCTGCCGACGGACCCCATCAAGCGGAGCGTCGCCGCCGTCTCGGTGGGGATCGTGGGCGGCGAGGTGCGGCTCGACCTCGACTACGAGGAGGACTCGACCGCCGAGGTGGACATGAACGTCGTCGCGACCGGCGACGGCGAGCTCGTCGAGGTGCAGGGGACCGCGGAGGGCAAGCCCTTCCCGCGCCGCGATCTCGACCGGATGCTGGAAGCGGCGCTGTCGGGCATCCAGCGGCTGAAGGCGCTGCAGGAGGCCGCGCTGCGCGCGTGATGGATCTCCTCTTCGGCACGACGAACCCGGGGAAGCTGCGCGAGCTGCGGCGCCTCGTGGCCGGCCTGCCCGTGCGCGTCGTCTCGCCCGAGGAGCTCCCGCGCCCGCTCCCGGAGGTCGTCGAGGACGGGCTCACCTTCGCGGAGAACGCGGAGAAGAAGGCGTCCGCGTTCGCGCGCGCCTCGGGGCTCCACGCGCTCGCCGACGACTCGGGGCTCTGCGTGGACGCGCTGGGCGGCGCGCCCGGGGTCCGCTCCGCGCGCTGGTCCGAGGAGGAGCCGGAGGGGCTCGCGAGCCCCGCCTGCGCGCTCGGCGAGATCGGCGCCGCGGAGCTCGGCCCGGTCGCCCGCCGCGCCGAGATCGACGAGCGGAACAACGACAAGCTCCTCCTCCGGCTCGCGGACGTCCCCGACGCGCGGCGCGGGGCGGAGTACCGCGCGGTCCTGGCGCTGGCGCGCCCCGACGGGACGATCGCCGCGTCGGTGACCGGCGTCTGCCGCGGCCGGCTCGGCCGCGCGCGGCGGGGCATGGGCGGCTTCGGGTACGACCCGCTGGTCCTGCCCGACGCCTACCCGGAAAGAACGATGGCCGAGCTGGGAGCGGACGAGAAGGACGCCATCTCGCACCGCGGAGACGCCTTCCGCAAGCTGCGGCCGGCCCTGGAAGCGCTGGCCCGCGGCCTTGACGAGAACCCCCCGAAACGCTAGGAAACCGCGTTCTCGGGAACGGCCGGGTGCCGGACTTCCCAGCGAAGTTCCGGGGCGTAGCGCAGCCTGGTAGCGCGCCTGCCTTGGGCGCAGGAGGTCGCCGGTCCGAATCCGGCCGCCCCGATTCTTTGACATGACGGTGGATGGTCGGGACGCGCCGCATCGGGCGGCGGTCCCTTGGCGTGAGGCTTCGTGGAGGTACGAGTTCAGCGCCCGTAGCTCAGTTGGCCGGGGGGCCGGGGGCCAGCACTGGCCCCCGGTAGGAAGTTCGGCCGAGGGCGAGGCGACAGTGGAGGTTTTCGCGCCCGTAGCTCAGATGGATAGAGCGTCGGCCTTCGAAGCCGCAGGTCGGGGGTTCGATTCCCTCCGGGCGCGCCAGACGTGGTTTTACGGTGAGTATAGCTCAATCGGTAGAGCACTGGACTGTGGATCCGGGGGTTAAGGGTTCGAGCCCCTTTACTCACCCTCAGTTTCTTGAAGCGCAGCGGTGGGCGTACGATGGGCTTCTGCGCCCGTAGCTCAGCTGGCCGGGGGTCCGGGGGCCAGCACTGGCCCCCGTACAAGGTTCGGTCCTGGGCACGGTACGATGAGCTTCTGCGCCCGTAGCTCAGCTGGATAGAGCAGCGGCCTTCTAAGCCGCGGGTCGGGGGTTCGACTCCCTCCGGGCGCGCTGGATCCGCCGCATCTTCGCGGCAAGGCGCCGTTGACAGCCTCGCCGGGCGCTGGTAACTACGCGGCCCCTCGACCATCCCCGCAGGAAAGACGGGCGCGTAGCTCAACTGGCAGAGCAATGGACTCTTAATCCATAGGTTGAAGGTTCGATTCCTTCCGCGCTCACTCGAAGCCCCCGCACGCGGGGGCTTCTTCGTTACTGCCCTCCGCCGGCCTCCCGAAGAGCCACCGCTCTCAGGGCTCTTCCGACATCGCGATCACGTCCTCGAGCGACGCGTACCGGTGGAGGTGTGGAGCCTCCTCGTACTCCGCGACCGACTTGTCCTCCGTCGCGAGGACCGCCTGCTTCGTCTCGATCGCGTCGGTGTCCACGTGCTGCTCGAGGACGATCGCCGGCGCCAGGTTCTCCGTCGCCGGGAACGTCGGATCCCCGCACACGGAGGCCGTGCACGCCTCGCCCGCCGCCAGCGCCGGGAAAGAGGCCGACGCCAGGACGGCGGCGGCGGTCCATCGGAGCATTCTCTTCAACATGACGGGTCCCTCCTTCCTTCGATCACTGTAGGCGCAGGCGACGCCGCTCCGGATGCGGCGAGGAGGAGGTCCGTTGAGGCTACTCCGACAGGCGCGGCAGCTCTTGCTCGCCCCAAGGTGCGGCCCGGCGAAGCTTCCCTCGTCCGGTTGCGGCGAAGGATCGTCGCCCCGGGGGCCTTCCGGCTCGTGCGAAGCTCCGCCCGCGGCCGGCCCTTTCCGCCGCCGGCGCCCTGTGCGCACCCTGGACCTCGGTGGGCGCGTGTCGCCCCCTCGTCTCCGCCTCGCGCACCTCCGGCAGGCCATACCGTGAGCGTGGTCACGCCCTTTCCGCGGCGAGCGTGGTGGAGTGTCGAGAGACGCCGGGTGCGACCGCCCGTCCACTCTGCGAGAACGCAACCCGCGCCGGACGGCCGTGTTGGAGCACTCGGAAGCGTTCTTCTCGAACCGGGAGACCTGAATGAACCCCCTTCGCCTTCTCGTCGCCGCAGCCGTCGCGCTCGGCCTCGCCGCGTGCGGCAACAAGACCACGCCCGACTTCGCCGCCGGCACGCCCGATTCCGCCGGCCTCACGCTCGAGACCACGGGGGGCTCGGGCGACGGCCTCATCGCGAGCGCCCCCTCCGGCGGCGCGAGCGCGCTCTCCGTGAACGGGTCGATCGATGCGCTGACGTGTCAGTCGTACGAGCTCACCTGCAACATCCGCCGCTCCATCGCGGGCGTGAACCTCTTCATCCGCGGCGCGCTCGAGCCGGTCGAGGCGCTCATCGTCCTCGGCCCGGTCTCCGAGCCGTCCGACGACGTGCGCGTCTACGGGCCGACGCCGCTCCCGCAGGGCAACCCGGTCGCGAACTTCCGCCTGAGCGTGAAGTTCATGGGCAACGACACCTTCCGCTGGAAGCTCGAGGCCCAGGCCCTGATGCCGCCGGACGCCCCGTTCCTCGTCGTCATGGCGGGCCAGCTGCAGCGCGGGGACGTGCCGCACCGCGGCCGCGGCTTCATCGGCATCGACGTGGATCAGCTGAACGCCGTGAACCCCACCGCCTTCCCGGGCCAGGGCAAGCTCCTCGCCGCATTCGCGCACGTCGGCCTGCAGAAGGCCCTCGTGTACGCGGCGAAGCAGTTCCAGGTGGCGGGGATGGCCGCGCCGGTGACGGCGGTGTTCACGGGCTGGAAGAACTCCCTCGGCCAGGCCCGCGTCCGCCTCGCCGCCATCAACGACTTCGTGGCGGCCAACGGGACCGCGCCTGCGAACGAGCTCCTGCTCTCGCGCATCGGCTACTGGCCGCTGCTCGGCGGGCGCACCGCGGTGGCCGTGCTCGGCGGGAACGTGCCGGACTACAGCGTCGCGGACTTCGACGTGAAGGCGTTCGTGGGGCTCGAGTGCTTCGGCACCGGGATCGGCGTGACCTACCGTGCGATGTTCGTGTGCGGCACGAACACGGTCCAGAGCGTCGACGAGTGCCACCCCGATGCGACCTTCAACGGCTCGGCCAACGCGGTGGGCATCGACCCCCTGGACCCGAACGACGGGCCTGCGGCCGGCGCCTGCGCGGCGGGCACGGAGCTGTACGACGCCTCCGGCCTGCCCACGAATCCGGACTCGACCGCCCAGGAGCCCGACGCGCCCGCGACGCCGGACGCGCCCCCGTCCGCGATGCCGTCGTTCTAGGAGGGTAGAGATCCGGGAGGGCCGAGGCCTCGAGGGCCTCGGCCCTCTCCATTTTCGTCGGGGGGACACTCGCCGCCGCTGGCGACGTCGTGCCGCGGCTCCCGATCGCTCGAGCCGCGTACCCGCGGCGAAGCCGCGCTCATCGTCGGGGCCCCTGGGGGGCCGGGCAGCCTCATCCGGCTGCCCCTGCGCTCGCGTCGGCCCTAGTCCTTCCTTCCGCCCTGGATGACGTCGAAGCGCGGCCGCCTGGGCGGCTTGAGCGAGCCGCCGAGGATGGCCGGCCAGGGGAAGGCGCAGTCGTGGTGCTGCCCGCGGAACTTGAGGCTGCAGCGGACCCCCCATTCGTCGAGCAGCACCTCCGGCGTGTCGCGGCCGATGATGAGGTTCACGCGGACCAGATCCTCGTCCTGCAGGTAGGGGGGCAGCTCCGTTCCCTGGGTCGTGGGCGACACGTCGAGCCACTCGATGGCGGTCGCGGCGCGGCAGGCCTCGAGCATCTCCCCGTACCGGCGGCGGATCGCGAAGAGCCGGAGCGCACCCTCGGCCCATCCCGGACAGGCGGGCAGGCAGGGGCCGTCGGGTGGGTGGTCGTGAATCGCGTCCACTCGATCCTCTACCTACTACAGACCCTACTACAGACCGCGGGCCCCGTCCCCGGCAGGGCGTGGTAGACGGGAAGATCTTGCGAGCGCAGGCCCAGCCGGATGAGGCTGGGCCGGAGCGAGCGGGGGGATCGGGGGGTCGCGAGGTCCCCTCGCCGAAGGCGAAAGGGGACCGAGTGTCCCCCCGCGTAGAAGGGGCGGGTGGCGGAACTGGCAGACGCGCTGGACTTAGGATCCAGTGCCGCAAGGCGTGAGGGTTCGAGTCCCTCCCCGCCCATTGCGCTTGACCGCGGACCATCCGCGCACGTAGCACTACCGGCTTTGCCACCCTCTCCGAGCCCGAGAACGCCATGAAGATCCAGGTCGAGAAGGTCTCACCCATCGAGAGCAAGGTCACCATCGAGGTGGACCCGGAGCGCGTCGCGAAGGAGGTCGAGCGCGCGTACACCGGTCTGGGCCGCCGCGTGAAGCTCAAGGGCTTCCGCCCGGGCAAGGCGCCGCGCAAGGTGCTCGAGCGGTACTTCCGCGCCGAGGTGGAGACCGAGGTCGCCGAGACCATCGTGAAGCAGACCTTCACCGAGGCCTTGAAGGTCGAATCGATCGACGCCGTCGCGCCGCCGCAGGTCTCGATCTCGGAAGGCGTCGCGGAGGGAAAGCCGCTCCGCTACACCGCGCGCGTCGAGGTGAAGCCCGTGCTCGAGCCCAAGGACTACAAGGGGCTCGACGTCGAACGGAAGCTGCCCAACGTGACGGACGAGGCCGTCTCGGACGAGCTCACGAGGATGCAGCAGGCCTTCTCGCAGCTCGTCCCCGTCGAGGGCCGCTTCGAGGCCCAGGAGGGCGACTGGGCGGTCATCGATCACGAGGGCACCATCGACGAGCAGGCTTTCGAGGGCTCGAAGGCCGAGGGCGTCACGGTCCAGGTGACGCCCGGCCCCATCGCCGAGGGCAACTTCGAGCTCCTCGAGGGAAAGAAGATCGGGGAGAGCGTGCAGTTCGAGGAGCCCTTCGCCGCGGACCACCAGGTCGAGGCCCTGCGCGGCAAGGTCGCGAAGATGACGGCCACGCTCCGCGCCCTCAAGACCCGGCAGGTTCCATCGCTCGACGACATCACGAAGCACCTCGGCATCGAGGGGGTCGAGACGCTCGACCAGCTCCGCGCGCGCATCCGCTCCGACATGGAGAAGCGCGAGAAGAAGCGGTCGGAGGCGGAGCTCCGGGTCGGGCTCGTCAAGGCGGCGCTCGCGAAGAACGAGTTCGAGGTTCCGCGCGCCATGATCGAGCACGCCATCGACGGGCTCATCGAGGGGGCGACCGAGCGTTTCCGGCGCTCGGGGATCGACATCCGCGAGTACCAGTTCGACTACGCGCGCATGCGGGCGGACCTGCGCGAGCAGGCCCTCCTCCAGGTGCGCGGGCTCCTCCTCCTCGAGGCCATCGCCGACGCGGAGAAGATCGAGCCGACGGAGGAGGAGATCCAGGCCGAGGTGGCGCGCGTCGCCGAGGAATCCGGCGCCCCCCTCGCCAAGGTGCAGCAGCAGATGCGCGGCAAGGAAGCGCGCGCCGCGCTAAGAAGCAAGGTGAGGGAGGACAAGGCGCTGGCGCTCATGTCCTCCACGGCCCAGATCAAGGACGTCTGAGGGAGAGACGATGCCCTACATCCCCATGCCGTACGTCGTGGAGCAGACCCACCGCGGCGAGCGCAGCTACGACATCTACTCCCGCCTGCTCAAGGATCGGATCGTCTTCCTGGGTACGCCCATCGACGACGACGTGGCGAACGTCATCATCGCGCAGCTCCTGTTCCTCGAGTCGGAGGACCCGGACAAGGACATCAGCCTCTACATCAACAGCCCGGGCGGCTCGGTCACGAGCGGCCTCGCCATCTACGACACCATGCAGTACGTGAAGCCGCAGGTGTCCACCATCTGCCTCGGCCAGGCGGCGTCCATGGGCGCGTTCCTGCTCGCGGGGGGCGCGGCCGGGAAGCGCTTCGCGGTGCCGAACGCGCGCATCATGATCCACCAGCTCTCGGGCGGGTTCCAGGGTCAGGCGAGCGACATCGACATCCAGGCCAAGGAGGCCCTGCGCCTCAAGGCGCGGCTCAACGACATCCTGTCCCGGCACACGAGGCAGCCGATCGAGCGCATCGAGAAGGATACCGACCGGGACTACTTCATGGGGGCCGGAGAGGCGAAGGAATACGGGCTCATCGACGACGTGATCGTCCACAAGAAGGCGACGGAGAAGAAGCCGCAGTAAGATGAGGGGCAGGCGAGGCGCCGGGTACACCCAGGGGGGCGGCAGCCGGGCGAGCGGTCTCGCGGAGGAAACGAGGCGAAGATGGAGAAGCGCGAGACCCTGAGCTGCAGCTTCTGCGGAAAGTCGCAGAAGGAAGTGAAGAAGCTCATCGCGGGCCCCACGGTCTACATCTGCGACGAGTGCATCGGCCTCTGCAACGACATCATCGCCGAGGAGATCGCCGGCGAGGAGAAGCGCGAGCAGAAGCTGCGCGTCCCGCGCCCCTCCGAGATCAAGGTCATCCTGGACGAGTACGTCATCGGCCAGGAGCGCGCCAAGAAGACGCTCGCGGTCGCCGTCCACAACCACTACAAGCGCATCGAGAGCCGCGTCGCCATCGACGACGTCGAGCTGCAGAAGTCGAACATCCTGCTCCTCGGGCCCACCGGCTCGGGCAAGACGCTCCTCGCGCAGACCCTCGCCAAGATCCTGAACGTCCCCTTCACCATCGCGGACGCCACGACGCTCACCGAGGCCGGCTACGTCGGCGAGGACGTCGAGAACATCATCGTGAACCTCCTGCAGGCCGCCGATCACGACATCGAGCGGGCGCAGAAGGGCATCGTCTACATCGACGAGATCGACAAGATCGTTCGCAAAAGCGAGAACCCCTCCATCACCCGCGACGTGTCCGGCGAGGGCGTGCAGCAGGCGCTCCTCAAGATCATCGAGGGGACCGTCGCGAACGTGCCGCCGAAGGGCGGGCGGAAGCATCCGCAGCAGGAGTTCCTGCAAATCGACACGACCAACATCCTCTTCATCTGCGGCGGCGCGTTCTGCGGGCTCGAGCAGATCATCGACCGCCGCATCGGCGGCCGGAGCCTCGGCTTCGGCTCCGACGTCAAGTCGAAGACCGAGCGAAACATCGGCGAGCTGCTCTCGATGGTGGAGCCCGACGACCTCCTGAAGTTCGGGATGATCCCGGAGTTCGTCGGGCGGCTCCCCGTCATCACGAGCCTGGAGGAGCTCGACGAGCAGGCGCTCATCGACATCCTCACGAAGCCGCGCAACGCGCTCGTGAAGCAGTACCGCAAGCTCCTCGAGATGGACGGCGTCAATCTGAAATTCACGGACGGGGCGCTGAGGGCCGTCGCCCGCGCCGCGATGAAGAACAAGGCCGGGGCGCGTGGCCTGCGCGCGATCCTCGAGAGCGCGATGCTCGACATCATGTACGACGTGCCGAGCCGCCGAAACGTCCGCGAGATCGTCATCTCCGAGGACGTGATCGACAAGCAGGAGCCGCCGCTCGTCGTCATGCAGAAGGAAGCCGAGAGCGCGTAGCCCCTCCGGGCGCGCTCACGAGTCCCCGCCTGGTCGCCTGCGACCCGGGAGCGTGCCGCCGCACGCGCCCCGACGGGGATCCTGCGAGATCCGCACGCCGCGACGGGGGATTACGACGGCCCGAACAACCGCGATCGGTTACGTGTTGTAGGTGTTAGTCTCGACAACCG
>DATDDC010000299.1:0-3642 GCA_036523995.1 Anaeromyxobacter sp. | reverse complement strand
CGCGCGGCCGAGCGGTTCCTGTCGCTCTCGCCGGCGCCGCCCCGCGCCGCGGACGAGGTCGATCTCGTGGTCTTCCCCACGGCGCTGCGCGGCGACGGCCGCGGCGCGGACCTGCCCTGGCTCCGCGAGGTGCCGGACGCGACGTCGAGCGTCTCCTGGAGCCCGTGGCTCGAGATCTCGCCCGCCACGGCGAAGCGGCTCGGGGTGCGGACCGGCGACCTCGTCGCCGTCTCGACGCCGGAGCGGCGGGCCGAGATCCCGGCGTACGTGTGGCCGGGCATCCGCGACGACGCCGCGGCGGCGCCGGTGGGCCCGGAGGCGCTCGCGGTCCTTCCGGCGGACGGAGGGCCGTCGTTCCGGTGGGCCGGCGCGCGGGTCCGGCTCGCCCGCGCGGGGACGAGGACGAGGCTCCCGGTCCTCGAGGGGAGCCCGTACCAGCACGGCCGCGAGATCGTGCCGGTGGTCACGGCGGCGGCCCCTTCGCCCCGCCGCCCGGACCTGTCGGCCACGATGTACCCGGAGCCCGCGCATCCGGAGCGCCGCTGGGCCATGGCCATCGACCTCGACCGCTGCACCGGCTGCCAGGCCTGCATGGTGGCCTGCCACGCCGAGAACAACGTCCCGGTCATGGGTCCCGAGGCCGCGCGCCAGGGGCGCTACATGGGCTGGCTCCGGGTGGAGCGCTACCTCGGGGACGAGCCCGGCGGCGAGCTCGACGTGCGCCTCCTGCTCATGCTCTGCCAGCACTGCACCAACGCGCCGTGCGAGCCGGTCTGCCCGGTCTACGCGACCTACCACACGCCGGAGGGGCTGAACGCGCAGATCTACAACCGGTGCATCGGCACGCGCTACTGCTCCAACAACTGCCCGTACAAGGTGCGCACCTTCAACTGGCGCGACGCGAAGTTCGAGCGTCCCCTCGACATGCAGCTCAACCCCGACGTCACGGTGCGCTCGCGCGGCGTGATGGAGAAGTGCACCTTCTGCGTGCAGCGGATCCGCTACGCCGAGAACGAGGCGCGCGACGAGGGCCGCCCGCTCCGGGACGGCGACGTCGTCCCGGCCTGCGCGCAGACCTGCCCGGCGCAGGCCATCACCTTCGGGGACGCGAACGATCCGGCCTCCCGGGTGAGCCGCCTCGCCGGCGACCGGCGCGCCTTCTGCGCGCTCGAGGAGCTCAACACGAAGCCCGCCATCACCTACCTGGCGCGGGTGCGGGAGGAGGGCCGGCCGTGACGGCGAAAACGGAGCGCTTCCGGTCGATCGAGGAGGCCGTGCAGGCGGCGCACGGGCGCCCCGGTCCCGCCTACTGGATCGGCCTCGCCATCGCCGGCGGAACGGCCGCCTTCGGCGCGTGGTCCTACTCGCTCATCGTCCGCTCCGGCCTGCACTGGACCGGGCTCGAGCGCCCGGGCATGTGGGGGAACCTCATCACCGACTTCGTGTTCTGGGTGGGCATCGCCCACTCCGGCACGCTCATCAGCGCCATCCTCTTCCTCTTCCGCGCCCGCTTCCGCACGGCCGTCTACCGCATCGCGGAGATGATGACGGTGTTCGCCGTGATGACGGCGGGCCTCTACCCCATCCTCCACCTGGGACGGCCCTGGTTCGCGTACTGGCTCTTCCCGTATCCGAACCAGCGCGAGCTGTGGGTGAACTTCCGCTCGCCGCTCGTCTGGGACGTCTTCGCCATCTCGACGTACCTCATCGTCTCGTCGGTCTTCCTCCTCGTGGGCGTCGCCCCCGACGCAGCGGCGCTGCGCGAGCGCGCCGCCGGCTGGCGGCGCGGCCTCTACCGCCTCCTCGCCTTCGGCTGGAAGGGCACGGACGAGCAGTGGCGGCACTACACGCGCGCCTACCTCTTCTTCGCCGCCTTCGCGACGCCGCTCGTCGTGTCCGTGCACAGCGTGGTCTCGTGGGACTTCGCGGTGTCGATCACGCCGGGCTGGCACTCGACGCTCTTCCCGCCCTACTTCGTCGCCGGCGCCATCCTCTCCGGGGTGGCCATGGTCATCACCATCCTCATCCCGGTGCGCCGCGCCTTCCGCCTCGAGGCGCTCATCGAGCCTCGCCACGTCGACATGCTCGCCCGGCTCGTGATCCTCACCGGGCTCATCATCACCTACTCGTACGCGACGGAGATCCTGCTCGCGCTCCAGGGCCATCCGAGCGATCCGGAGCGGAGCACCTTCGTCTATCGGATGACGGGCCCCTACGCTCCCGTCTTCTGGACGATGGTCGCCTGCAACTGCGGCGGGCCGCTCCTCCTCCTGTGGGGCCGCATCCGGCGGAGCACGCCGCTCCTCATGATCATCTGCATCGCCGTCAACGTGGGGATGTGGCTCGAGCGCTTCAACATCGTGGTGAGCTCGCTCTCCCACGACCGCCTCCCCTTCGACTGGCGCGTCTACGTGCCGACCTGGGTCGAGTGGGCCGTGACGGTGGGAGCGTTCGGATGGTTCTTCACCCTGTTCCTCGTGGGCATCAAGCTCGTCCCGCCGGTCTCCATCGCTGAGCTCAAGGAGGAGGCGGCCCATGAGCCGGACGCGGAGGCGCTCCATGCCGGGTGAGCGCGGGGTCCTGGGCCGGTTCGCGGAGCCCGGCGACGCGGCGCGCGCCGTTCGCGCCCTCCGCTCCGCGGGCCTGCGCGTGGACGCGGCCATGCCCGCGCCCTTCCCCGAGGTGGTCGACGCGCTGGGCCGCCGCCAAAGCGGCCTGGGCCTCTTCACGTTCGCGGGCGCGATCGCCGGGCTCGCCTTCGGGATCGCGCTCACGGTGCTCACGTCCCTGGCCTGGCCGCTCGTCACCGGCGGGAAGCCCATCGTCTCGGTCCCGCCGTACCTCATCGTGGTGTTCGAGCTCACCGTGCTCATCGGCTCCCTCACGAACCTCGTGGCGGTCGCGGTGGGCAGCCTGCGAGGAGCGCGGGCGCAGGCGGTCGTCGCCGCGGCGGGCGCCGTGGGAGATCACATCGCCGTGTTCGCGGCGGGGGATCCCGCCACGGCCGCGCGGCTCCTCCGCGAGAGCGGGGCCGAGGAGGTGCGCGATGTCCCGTAGCGCCCCGCCCCAGGGCCCGGCCACCGCTTTCGTCACCGCGCTGGCGCTCGCGCTCTCCCTCGGCTGCAGCAACGACTGGCGCACGGACATGTGGTACCAGCCCTCGCTCCGGCCGGAGCAGGCGCCGCGGCCGCAGCCGGAGCGCTCCGTCCCCCTCGGCGCCGGCCCGCGCTACGAGAGCCGCGACGACACCGAGGAGCTCCCGAATCCCGTCCCCTCCACGCCGCAGTCCCTCGACCGCGGCCGCGCCATCTTTGCTTCGCGCTGCTCGCCCTGCCACGGCGACGAGGGCCGCGGCGGCGGCCCGGTGTCGAAGTTCTTCCCGCCCGCTCCCGACCTCGCCTACATCAAGGTGCGCGAGCGCAGCGACGGCTTCCTCTGGGGCACCGTGAGCTACGGGGGGAAGGCCATGCCGCCCGCGCGAGAGGGGCTCACGCCGCGCGATCGCTGGGACGTCGTGAACTGGGTGCGGGAGATCCAGCGCGTCTCGCCGGTCGTCACGGTCCCGCCGCCCGAGGCGCCGCCGCCGCCCGGCGGAGGGGGATCGCCATGATCGGCACCGCCCCGGGCGCGGGCCGGCTCGCC
>DATDDC010000298.1:0-11051 GCA_036523995.1 Anaeromyxobacter sp. | reverse complement strand
GTTGCGTATGACCATGTTGCCCCGCACGTAGTACTCCTCGCCGGCTCGAAGGTGGTCGGGAGGGATCGTGATGGGCTCGCCGCCGGACGTCGTCGACAGCTCGGCCGGATTCCACGAGCCCCGGTAATTGCCGATCCAGATGAAGCCGGATCGCGGCATCTTCGCCTCGCCGCGATCGAGCCGGGCGACCTGCGCAGTCTGATCCGACACGGTCTGCCCCGCCGCGAACACCTTCTGCTCCAGCTCCTTCGTGACCTTCCCCTCGCCCGCTCCCTCCTTCTTCAGCGCCTGGAGATCCTGGATGGTGGCGTTGAGCTTCGAATCGATGTCGGCCACGCTCGCCCTGGCCTGCTCGTCGAACTTGGCGCCGCCGCCGCCGGGGAGGCTGATCTCGGTGACCCCCACGGCCTTCGCCACGATGAGGGCGACGAGGACCGTCAGGATCGTGATCGGGTACTTGAGCACCTCGAGGATCTTGTCCGTCATGTCCGGGCTCCCGCGCGCCGCTGCCGGCGAGCGCGTCGCATGGGTGAGTCGGGAGAGGCGCGACCGGGCTCGAGTGCAGCGGCAAATGTTTGCTGGAACTTCGGCTACTCGTCCACGAGTGTGAGGGCGCGATCTCCGGGACGTGACATGGAGTGCTGCTCGGGGGTCACCCGAAAGTCCACGGGTCGGTCGCTCACGCTCCCGGTCGCTCCGTGAGGAGCGGGACGAGCTTCAGCGCCGCGAGCTCGGCCTTGCGGCGCAGCTCGTCGTCGCCGTCGTTGGCGATGGGATGGGGAACGAGGACGAAGGGGTAGGCGGGCAGGCCGTTCGCCTCGGCCACGGCGCGCACGGTCTCCTCGAACGGATCGGTGACGATCGCCACGGCCGGGATCCCGAGGCGCTCCGCGGAGAGGGCGTCGTGCAGACTGCACGACGAGCAGCTCCCTCAATCGCCCACGCCGGACACGATCGCGTCGGCGGCGCTCAGCTCTCCCAGCACCTCGGGTGGAGCGGGGCGGCTCATGTCGGGCTTCCGGCGGTGGATGATCTCGCGGACGCCGAAGCGAGCGCGAAGGATCTCCTCGAGGTGGTGATAGAGCACCGCCGTGCCCGTCTTGCCGTTGTCGAGGAGCCCGACGACCGCGCCCGCCAGCGTGGGCAGCGCCGGGGCCATCCGCGCCGGCTCGCCCTCCGCGAGGAGCCGCGGGTCCAGCACCTTGATCGTCACGTCGGCCTCCGATCTCAGGCGCCGATGCGCCGGGTGATCGCGAGCGACTTCGCTCCGAACCAGGGCGGCACGACCGCGCCGAACCCGCCGGCCGGCCCGCCGGCGGCGACGACGAGCAGGTCGTCCGGCGTGCGGAGCGCCGTGTAGATCGCGTCCTCGTCCTTGCGCGCAGCGACGGCCGCCTTGCCCACGCCGCGCCAGTCGCGCCGGGCGACCCGGGCCGCCTCGAAGACGTGCTCCCGGACGTCCCGCTTGCTCCACCCGGCCGCCTTCAGGATCTCGCGGTGCTGCCTCGGAACGACCACGGCGTAGTTGCCGGCCCAGATCGAGTAGGTGAGCATGTTGCCGCGCATGGCGGCGGCGTAGGTGTCGAGGATCTCCCTCGGGTCCTGGGTCCACTCGTTCATGATCTGGTGCGGGGACTCGGCCGCCATCACCGTCACCGCCGAGGCGCCGGGCGGCACGCCGCGCTCCGCCGCGAGCGGCTCCCAGGGGCTGTCCTCCTCGTCCTCCGCGATGCAGAACGTGAACTTGCCGGGATGACCGAGCGTCGAGCGGTCGAGCTGGCCCGGAATCCCGCCGAGGGCATTGAGCACGACGAGGCGGATGGCCCTCCCGATGGTGGCGTTGGCCCGCGCTCCGTTCGCGAGGACGTTGTGCGTCGCGTTCATGCCGATGGCGCGCCGGATGGGGCCGTTGACGATGGCGAACGGCGCGCTGCCGCCGGTGCTCGCGGTGGTGCCGTGGAGCCCGTACTCCGGCTCGCACATCGCCTGGAGGATGGCCACCACGACCGGCATGTACTCCGGCAGGCAGCCGGCCATGACGGCGGCGATGGCGACCTTCTCCGCGGTGATGCGCCGACGCCGCACCGGCTCGGTGCCCACCGCGTCGCCGGGCGAGAGCCTCACCGCCTCGAGGTGCCGGCGCACCGCCTCCTCCGTGGGCGGCACGATGGGCAGGCCGTCGGTCCACCCGTTGCGCTGGAAGAGCTCGTTCGCCTCGAACGCGTCGCCGACCTCGTAGGAGGCCGACTGGAGCCGCCCGTCGCCCATGGGTCGACGAGGCTACGCCCACGAATGGCGGATTTCCATCGAGCGCCCGAGCAGCCGGGCATGCCGTCGGGGTGGGGCGCTCCCACCTACGGACAGAGCGCGGCGCCGCCGCCGTTCACGTAGCCGAGCGAGGCCGAAGGCCGCGACGCTCGGCCGCGCTTGCCCGCCCCTGCGATCGCGCCGACAATCCCGCTCGCCCGCTGCACGGGGTGCGTCCGTTCGGGCCGGCGCGGACGCGCGCTTTCGCGTGGGCGGGCCGCGCCGCCGGCGCGCGCCAGGAGGAGACCCATGGCAGACGCGACCGCCGGCTACCCCGCGACGCTCGAGATCGACTACCCGGACCGCCAGCTCGACCGCCTCACGACGTTCGGCCGGCTCATCACGGTCATCCCCATCGCCATCGTCCTCGGCCTCGTGATGGGGCCGTCGCCGGACGCGAGCTCGGGGTCCTGCTCGTATCACCAGGTGCTCGCCGCGGGGGGCTTCGTCTCGGCGGCCACGGCGCTCATGCTGCTCTTCCGCCACAAGTACCCGCGCTGGTGGTTCGACTGGAACCTCGCGCTCGCGAGGTTCGCCGCGCGCGTCGGGGCCTACCTCGCGCTCCTGCGCGACGAGTACCCCTCGACCGACGAGGAGCAGGCCGTCCACCTCGAGATCCCGTATCCCGACGCGGCGCGCGACCTGCACCCCTTGCTGCCGCTCGTGAAGTGGCTGCTCGCGATCCCGCACTACGTCGTGCTGGCGTTCCTCGGGATCGCCGCGATCTTCTGCGTCGTCGCGGCCTGGTTCGCGATCCTCTTCACCGGCCGATATCCGCGCTCGCTGTTCGCGTTCGTCGTCGGCACGTTCCGATGGTCGCTGCGGGTCGCGGCGTATGCGGTCCTGCTCACGACCGATCGCTACCCGCCGTTCTCGCTGTCCGCCTGAGCCGAGGCGCGGCACGGCCGAGACCACCCCCGCGCAACGGGCTCCGGCCTCCTCCCGCTCGGCGGGGAGCCTGCGGGCCCGCGCCCATCCGCGGACGAGCTCGACCCGTCAGAAGTTCACCCCCAGCCACGCCTTCACCTGCTCGTGCAGGTCCCCCTCGAAGTCCTCGCGGCGGCCGCGGGCGGTGATCTCCCCGAGGCTCAGCACGTAGACGTAGTCGGACATCTTCACCACCCGTCGCACGTTGTGGTCGACGAGGAGGATGGTCATCCCCTCGGCCGCGAAGAGCTCGATCCAGCGGTACACGTCGGCGGCCACCATGGGCGCGAGCCCCACGCTCGGCTCGTCCACGAGGCACAGGCGCGGCCGCACCGCCCAGGCCTTCGCGAGCTCGAGCATCTTCTGCTGGCCCCCCGAGAGGTTCCCGGCGGGAGTGCGCGTCCGCTCGGCGAGGGCGGGGAAGCGCCCGAGCACGTCCCGGAAGCGCGCCTCGAGCTCCGACTCGCCGTGGCTCGAGCGGAGGAGCCGCTCGAGCGGCAGCCGCAGGTTGTCGCCGACCGTCATGTACGGGAAGAGGCTCGACTCCTGCGGGATGTACCAGATGCCTCGATCGAGGAGCGTGTGGGGAGCGATGCCGGTGATGTCGGCGCCGTCGTACCGGATCGCGCCGGCCACCGGACGGAGGAAGCCGCAGATGGTCTTCATGAGCGTCGACTTGCCCGCGCCGTTGAGGCCGATGAGCCCGGTGATGCGGCCCTTCTCGATCGACAGCGAGACGTCGCGCAGGACGTCGATGTCCGCCACGTAGCCGGCGGTGACGCTGGAGAGCGAGAGGAGCGCGCCCTCGCCGCCGCCCGCGCCGCCATCGCCCGCGCCGTCGCTCACGCCGCCTCCCCGCCCAGGTAGGCCTCGATGACCTTGCGGTCGCCCAGCACCGCGCGCGTCGGACCGTCGGCGATGACGGCGCCGGCGTTCATGCACACCGTGCGCACGCACAGCTCCGCCACGATGGGCATGTCGTGGCTCACCACGAGGAAGGCCTGGCCCTGGGCGTGGCGCCTCCGGATGGTGCGGGCCATGATCTCCTTCATCGTCGGGTGAACCGCGGCGAAGGGCTCGTCGAGCAGGGCCAGCCGCGGCGGCACCATGAAGCAGCAGCCGAACTCGAGCAGCTTCTGCTGCCCGCCGGAGAGGTGTCCCGCGTCGAGGTCGGCCACGCGCGAGAGCCCCAGCTCCTCGAGGAGCTCCGCGGCGCGGGCCGCCGCCTGCGGGCGCGCGAGGCCGAGCGCCCGCCCGGCGGTGAGGAGGTTCTCGAGCGCGCTCATGCGCCGGAACAGGCGCGTGAGCTGGAACATGCGCGCCAGCCCGGCGCGGGCGATGCGCGTGGGGGAGAGCCCCTGGATCGGGCGGCCGTCGAGGAGCACGCGCCCCGCGTCGGGCGACTCCTGGCCGGAGACGATGCTGAGGAGCGTGGTCTTGCCGGAGCCGTTCGGCCCCACGAGGCCCACCAGCTCTCCGTCGTCGACGTCGAGGCTCACGCCGGCGACGGCGCGGAGGCCGCCGAACGACTTCACCACCCCGTGGATGGCGAGGCAGCTCACGCGAGCTTCCCCAGGCCGGCGCGCCTCGCCAGCCCCGCCAGGCCTTCCCGGAAGAAGCGCGCGAAGAGGATGACGGCGAGCGCGAAGACGATGAGCTGCACGCCCCCGACCTCGCGGAGCACCTCGGAGAGCAGGTAGACGAGGAAAGCGCCGGCGAGGGGGCCGACGAGGGTCCCCATCCCGCCGATCACCACCATGCAGATGACGAGGCCGCTCTGGGTGATGAGGCCGAGCTCGGGGCTGACGAGCTGGCTGAAGTGGCCGTAGAGGGCGCCGGCGAGCCCCGCCACGGCGGTGCTCGCCGTGAAGGCCGCCGTCTTCCAGAACACCACGTCGACGCCCCGGCTCGCGGCCGCCACCTCGTCGTCGCGGATGGCCTTGAGGTACAGCCCGGAGGGCGAGCGAAGGAGGACGAGGAGCCCGACCTGCACCGCCGCGAGCGCGCCGAGGAAGAGGTAGTAGTACGCGAGCCGCTCCTCGAAGAGGCCGGGCACGTTCAGCCCGAGATCACCGCGGGTGACGTTGTAGGAGTTGGCGATGACGAGCCGAGCGATCTCCGCGAACGAGAGCGTGGTGAGCGCGAGGTAGGGGCCGCTGAGGCGCATGACGATGCGGCCCAGGGCCATGCCGATGACGGCGGTGGCGCCCACGGCGGCGGCGATGCCGACCCAGGGCGAGACGCCCGAGTAGACGCAGAGGAGGCCCGTGGTGTAGGCGCCGATCATCGCGAACGCCGCCGGCGCGAGCGAGAACTGGCCGGTGTAGCCGGCGAGCAGGTTCCAGCCCGAGGAGATGAGCGCGAAGTACATCGACACCACGAGGACGCCGAGCCAGTAGGAGTCGGAGACGGCGAGCGGGAGCAGGGCCACCGCGCCGAGGAGGGCGAAGGGCAGCGCCGGCCCGAGCGACGCGAGCGCGCGCGGGCGGGCCATCAGACGACGCGCCCCCTCTCCCCGAAGAGCCCCTGGGGCCGGACGAGCAGGACCAGCACCAGGATGAGGAGGCCGAAGGTGTCGCGGTAGTCGTACGAGACGTACACGGCGCCGAAGCTCTCCAGCACCCCCAGCGCGAGGCTCGCCACGATGCTGCCCGGCATCGAGCCCATCCCGCCCAGCACCACGATGACGTAGGACTTCACCGCCGGGAAAGCGCCCACGTCGGGCGAGGCGTTGATGATGGGCGCGAGCAAGGCCCCCGCCAGCGCCGCCAGCGCGCCCGCCGCGCTGAAGACCGCGCTGCTCGCGCGCGCGGTGTCGATGCCGGCGAGCGACGCCCCGAGCCGGTTCTGGGCCACGGCCTGGATCTGCTTGCCCCAGAGCGTGTAGCGCATGGAGAGCGTCAGGGCGGCGATCACGACGAGGCCCACCGCGGTCGCGACGAGCTTCTGGCCGGAGAGCATGACCGGCCCGAGGGGCATGCGCGGGAGGTCGAGCAGCGCCGGGCCGCGCCGCGGATAGGGCCCCACCACCTTGTCGACGAGGTTCACGAGCAGGATGGAGAGCGCGAAGGTCACGACGACCGCGTACTCGTCGCGCATGAGGCCCCAGCTGCTGTAGCCGGCGTAGAGCGGACGCATGAGCAGGCGCTCCGCCGCCCAGCCCACGAGCGCGCCCACGGCGAGCGCCACCGGCACCGCCAGCCACGGCGAGATCCCGAGCGCGGCCGCCGCGAGCGTGTAGGCGTACGAGCCCAGCATGTAGAGCTCGCCGTGGGCGAAGTTCACGACCTTGAGGATCCCGAAGATGAGGGAGAGCCCCACCGCCATCAGCGCGTACAGCACGCCGACGATGAGGCCGTTCACGAGGAGGTCGACGTTCAGCACGGGTTGCGTTCCGCGGCCGCCGCCGGCGGGGAGGGCGCGCCCTGCCGCCCGCCGGCAGCGCCCCGGCGGCGTCTATCGGGCCGGCTTCTCGAGCTTGCTCACGGAGAGCGGCAGGTTCGGCCCCTGCACGAGGTGCGTCTTGCTCACCGGCTGGCCGACCTCGGTGAACTGGTAGGTGACGTAGGGGATGTCGGCCCACTGGTGGTGCGTGATCCCCGGCTCCGCGGAGAAGCGGAAGGAGCCGCGCACGCCGGAGAACGTCATGCTCTCCATCGCCTTGATCATCGCCTTCCCGTCGGTGCTCTTCGCCTGCTTGATGGCCTCGGCGATGAGGAGGAGCGAGTCGGCGGCCTGGAAGATGAGCCGGTTCGGCTCGTTCTTCGTCTTCTGCTGATAGGTCGTCCCCACCTCCCGGCCGAGCTTGGGAACGCCCATCTCCGGGTGGTAGAGGCCGAACTCGATCATGTCCTTCCCCGCCTCCTTCACGTTCTGCCAGAAGTCCGGGTAGTCGCCGATGCCGGCGCCGTCGTAGAGCCAGGTCTTCGCCGACGGCGCGACGCCCTGCTCGTACAGCTGGTTCATGAGGATGTAGGCCGCCGGCGGCAGCATCATGGTGAGGACCGCGTCGGGCGGATTGGCGCGCAGCGGCAGCACGGCCGGCGTGAAGTCCTTGCCGGCGCGGTCGAGCGTCTCATACCGGTACTCGACGTTCGGGGCGCGCTTCTTCAGCGCCTCCGCGACCGCCTTGGCCTGGCCGATGCCGTAGTCCGTGTTCTCGCAGTAGGCGACGACGCGCTTCGCGCCCAGGCCGGCGAGGGTCTCGGCCATGGCGAAGGCCACGCGGGAGTTGTAGTTGCTCGGGTTGAAGACCTGCGCGTAGCCCTTCTTGCGGATGTCGTCCGACCAGCAGTTGGTGTTGATGTACGGGATGTCGGAGCGCTTCGCGACCTCCATCGCGGCGAGGCACACCGAGCTCTGGTGGCCGCCCGTGATGGCGACGACCTTGTCGCGGCTGATGAGCTTCTCGACCGCGGCGCGGCCCTTCTCGGGGATGCCCTGGTCGTCCTCGTACACGAGGGCGATGGGGCGGCCGAGCACGCCGCCCTGCTTGTTGAGGATGTCCTTCATGATCTCGAGGCCGTCCCGCACCTGGGTTCCCTGCACCACCGAGCCGGGCGGCGACTGGGCGATGGAGATGCCGACCTTGATGGGTTCGGCCGCGCCGGCGGACGCCGCCGCGAGGACCGCGGCCGCCGCGGAGGCGAGCCCGAGCGTACGAGAGAGGCTCTTCGACATGTCGTTCCTCCCTGAGTGAACGTGGAGCGGAGGCCAGGATATGCGATCCGGGCGAGCCGGGATCAACGTTGCGCGCGCCCCCGACCCGGATGGACCCGCTCAGGTCGCTCTCGCCGTCGCCCATGTCAGGTCGGGCACGCGCTCGTGCCAGCTCGTCGCCTGCTCGTAGGCGTGCCCCACGCGCAGGATCGTACGCTCGGTGAACGGCCGGCCGTAGACCATGAGGCCGACGGGGAAGCCCTGGCCCGTGAAGCCGCAGGGCAGGGAGAGGCCGCACAGGTCGAGGATGTTGCCGATGGAGGTGTTGCGCAGGTACTCGACGTTCCGCTGCGTGTAGGCGCCCAGGTCGGCGGCGAGCGGCGCCGTGGGGAGCGGCGGGATCATCGTGGTCGGGACGAGGAGCGCGTCGACCTGGGCGAGGGCGAGGGTCCGGCTCGCCTCCCGCCGGAGCGCGCTCCAGCGCCGCGTCGTCTCGAAGTAGTCCGGGCCGGTGACGTCCTTGCCCTTGCGCATGCGCTCGCGGACGACGGGGTCCATCTCGTCGTAGTGGCCCTCGAGGAAGGAGCGGTTCACGGCGTAGGCCTCCGCCGCGATGACGAGGCCGCGCGGGTTGAGCTTCAGCGCCTCGGCCGCTTCCGGGAAGGCGATGCTCCCGACGTCCGCGCCGAGGTCCCGGAGGACGCGCCCCGCCTCGCGCACCGCGCGCGCGATCTCCGGGTCGACGCCGTCGAAGAAGGCGGTCTCGGCGAAGGCGAGGCGGAGCCCCTTCACCCCCAGGCGCAGCTCGCCGAGCGCGTCGCCGTCTTCCGGCGGGACGCCCGAGGTCGTCTCGTCCGCGTCGTCGGGGCCGGCGAGCTCCCGGTAGGCGAGCGCGGCGTCCTCGACCGAGCGCGAAAGGACGCCCACGCTGTCGAGGCTGTGGGAGAGCGGGTACACGCCGGCGCGGCTCACCCTGCCGACCGTCGTCTTGAGGCCCACGACGCCGCAGAGCGCGGCCGGGATGCGCACCGAGCCGCCGGTGTCCGTGCCGAGGCCGATGGGCGCGAGACCCGAGGCGACCGCGACGGCGGTCCCGCTGCTCGATCCGCCCGGGACGTGCGCGGTCGCGTGCCACGGGTTGTGCGGCGTGCCATGGTCCGTGTTGATCCCCACGCCGCCGTAGGCGAGCTGGACCGTGTTGGTCTTGCCGAGCAGCACCATGCCTGCCCGCTCCAGGCGGCGGACCGCGGCGGAGTCCTCCCGCGCGACGTTGTCCGCGAGGAGGTGCGTCCCCGCCGTGGTGGGGTAGCCCTTCACGTCGAAGAGGTCCTTCGCCACGTACGGGATGCCGTGGAGAGGGCCGAGGTCGAGGCCGGCCTCGAGCTGCGCCTCGGCCGCCCGGGCCTGGGCGAGGGCGCGCTCGCGGAGGACCAGCCGGAACGCGCCGAGCTTCGGATCGAGGGACGCGATCCGTTCGAGGAAGAGCTCGGCGAGCGCCACCGGGCCGAGCTCGCGCGAGCGGAGCCGGCGGCCGAGGTCCACCAGCGTCTCGAAGCGCGGGGCGGCTGCAGGCACGGAAGCTCGAGACGCTATCATCATCCCGGGCCGCGTAGCTCGAGCCTCCCCCGCCGGGATGGCATCCGCTCCAGCATCCTCGCAAGGCGGCGAGCGGCGGAGAGGAGGGGCACGGGCGGCCGGCGCGCGCCGCGTTTGATCCCCGGCGCCCTCTCTCGGTAGATTCGGAGCTTCGCCGGGGACATGCATGAGCTCCTGGAGCTGCCCACATCAGGTGAACGACCTTTGCCAGAAGGTGAAGGGTGCGTACTGCCGCCCCGGGATGCGCGGCTGCATCCTCTTCGGAAAGGTCACGTTCCAGGACGGCAGGATCCCGTATCCCGTCTGGCCCCCCGGAGCCGATCCACGGGAGCGCGCCGAGGCCGAGGCCGAGCTCCGGCGGGCCTCGCTCCATCCCGGAAGCCCCCGCGATCCAGGCTGAGCGGGCGCGAGGCACGATCTCCCACGTCAGCTCGTCCGGCGCTCGCGGCCCGGTCATCGCGGTCCGATGCCCTTGCCGCGCTGCGCGGCGGAACCCGTCCTCAACGGGGTCGTCGATGGGGACGCCCCGACCGGGCAGAGTGGCAAAAAGCAGCACCGGTCCCGACCGAGCCCCGAACGCGAGGAGTCGCCTTGGGTGAGCCAGACGAGGAGGGCGCCGCGCAGCCCGCCGAACCGCGCTCCCCGCTCACCTCCCTCTTGGCGGAGCTGGCCCGTGCACCGGGCGCGTCCGGCTGGGACCTCGCCCTGCACGCCGGCGCGGTGGTGGGCCGCTTCGAGCTGCTCCGCGAGATCGGGCGCGGCGGCTTCGGCGTGGTCTGGGAGGCCCGCGACCGCGAGCTGGGGCGGGAGGTCGCCTTCAAGGCCGTGCTCGGCGGTGGCGACGGAACCGACGTGCGCCAGGAGAGGCTCCTGCGCGAGGCCGAGGCGGCCGCGCGGCTCTCCCATCCGAACGTCGTGACGCTCTTCGACGTGGGGAAGGGCGAGCACGGCCCGTACCTCATCCTGGAGCTCCTCCGCGGCGGCACGCTCGCGGAGCGGCTCGAGCAGGGCCCGCTGCCGGCGCGCGAGGCCCTCCGCATCGGCATCGAGATGGCGAAGGGGCTCGCCCACGCCCACGCGCAGGGGATCGTCCACCGGGACGTGAAGCCGGGGAACGTCTTCGTGTGCGACGACGGCCAGGTGAAGCTCCTCGACCTCGGCATGGCCCGGGCCTTCGGGCACAGGACGATCGAGGGCGGGACCCCCTCGTACATGGCGCCGGAGCAGTGGCGCGGCGCGCCCGAGGACGAGCGGACGGACGTGTTCGCGCTCGGGGTCGTGCTCTTCCAGATGCTCGCGCGCGAGCTCCCCTTCCCGGACGACGGCGGCGCGACCGTGCGCGGGCCGCGCCCCTCGCCCCGGCTCGAGGTCCCCGGAGTGCCGGCGCTCGGCGCGCTCGTGGCCCGGATGCTGGCGAAGGACCCCGTGGAGCGGCCGCGCGACGCGGGCGAGGTGCTGGCGGCGCTGCTCGCCGTGCAGGAGGAGCTCTCCCGCACCCCGGCGCTCGAGCCGGCGCCGCGGGCGGTGCGCCCCTCGCGCTGGAGCCTCCTCGCCGCCTCGCC
>DATDDC010000297.1:0-12530 GCA_036523995.1 Anaeromyxobacter sp. | reverse complement strand
GGGACGCCCCGGCGGCCGCCCCGTCCCGCCGGCGCCGGAGCCGCGGCGGTCCGACCCTCGCCCGCCGGCAGCCCGTGCCCGCAGCAGCAGCCTTGCTGGCGCGCCAGGACCTTCACGATGCGCGGCACGCCCTCCGCGTCGGCGACGGCGCAGGCGCACTGCTCGACGCCGGCGGACGAGAGCCGCTCCTGGATCGCGGTGAGCGCGTCGAGGAGCTCCTTCTTCACGCGGCGGAGCCGCTCGAGCCGGCGCTGCGCCTGCTCGAGGTGGCCCGCGAGCACCTGCTGGAAGCGGATGGCGAACTCCGCGGCGTTCTGGCAGCCCGTGCGGAGCTCCAGGATCGATCGGATCTCGAGGAGCGACAGCCCCAGCTCCCGGAGATCCGTGATGAGCCGGAGGCGCTCGAGGTCGTCCTCGGTGTAGCGCCGGTGGCCGCCGTCGGAGACCACCGTGGGCTTGAGGAGCCCTTCCTCCTCGTAGAACCGGATGGTCCGGACGGTGTTGCCCGTGGCCCTGGCGAGATCGCCGGAAGAGAACACTGCCGCCATCGGCACGTCACCTAACCGCGCGATTCGACGGTGTCAACGCAGCCCCGCCCCAGACTTCCCGATGACGGAATGTAACCAGGATGGGCTTGACCCGCATCGAATGCGCCGATTATTCGACCGGCACCATCCGCTCGGGGTGTCAGCGTGGAGGGAACATCAGCATGCACGATGTGGTGGCGGTGAAGGGCCGAGGTCAGCGGAGCGCGAGCGTCAGGATCTACGGAGAGGCCCCCCTGCCGACCCATCGCGGGTCGTTCCGCGCGGTGGTGTTCCGCGACGAGGAGACCGGCGCAGAGCACGTCGCCATGGTCAAGGGCGACGTCGCCGGCGGCGAGGCCGTCGCGGTGCGGGTCCACTCGGAGTGCCTCACGAGCGAGGTCCTGGGCTCGCTCAAGTGCGACTGCCGGGCCCAGCTCGACCGCGCCCTCGACCTCATCGCGGAGCGCGGGCGCGGCGTCCTCCTGTACCTTCGCCAGGAAGGCCGGGGCATCGGCCTCGGGAACAAGATCCGGGCCTACGCGCTCCAGGCGCAGGGCCACGACACCTACGAGGCGAACCGGATCCTCGGGTTCCCGGACGACCTGCGCACCTACGACGTCGCCGCGGACATGCTGCGGCTGCTCGGCGTCCGCTCCATCGAGCTCATCACGAACAACCCGCTCAAGCTCTCCGGCCTCGCCGAGGCCGGCGTGAAGGTCCGCGGCCGCATCCACCTCCCCTCGCCGTCGAACCCGCACAGCGTCGAGTACCTGCGCGTGAAGCGCGATCGCACCGGCCACCTCATCCAGACCGACGACGAAATGCGGGCCAAGGCCGGCTGAGGCCCTAGCCCCGCAGGACCTCGCGCGCGATGACGAGGCGCTGGATCTCGCTCGTGCCCTCGTAGATCGTCTGCACGCGCGCGTCGCGGAAGAGCTTCGCCGCCGGATACTCCTCGGTGTAGCCGTACCCGCCGTGGATCTGCACGGCCTTCGAGACGGCGCGCTGGGCGGCCTCGCTCGCGAAGAGCTTCGCCTCGGAGGCCTCGCGCGAGAACGGCACGCCCGCGGCCTTCAGGAAGGAAGCGCGGAGGGTGAGCAGCCGCGCCGCCGCCTCGTCGGTCGCCATGTCGGCGAGCATGAAGGCGACCGCCTGGTGCTGCGCGATGGGGACGCCGAAGGCCTTGCGCTCCCGGGCGTAGCGCGAGCTCACCTCCAGGGCGGCCCGGATCGTCCCCGTGGCCTGCGCGGCGATGCCGATGCGGCCGCCGTCCAGGGCCGAGAGCGCGATGCGGAAGCCCTGCCCCACCTCGCCCAGCCGCGCCGAGTCGGGCACCTCGCAGCCCTCGAAGACGAGCGGCACCGTCGAGCTGGCCCGGATGCCGAGCTTCTGCTCGCGGCGGCCGACCGAGAGGCCGGGCGTCCCCTGCTCGACCAGGAAGGCGGTCACCCCGGAGGAGCTCGCCGAGGGGTCCGTCTTCGCCCACACCACGAGGACGCCGGCGACGTCCCCGCTCGTGATCCACTGCTTCGCGCCGTCGATGACCCAGCCGCCGCCCCTGCGCACGGCCCGCGTCGACATGGCGGCCGCGTCGCTGCCGGAGTGCGCCTCCGAGAGCGCGAAGGCGCCGGCGAGCCACTCGGCCGAGGCGAGCTTCGGGAGGCAGCGCTCCTTCTGCGCCTCCGTGCCGTAGCGCGCGATGATCTCGCCGACCATGTTGGTGACCGCCATGCTGACGGCGGTGGCGCAGTCGGCGGCGGCGATCTCGACGAGCGCCAGGGCGTAGGCCACCGGACCCGCCTCCGAGCCGCCGTAGGCCGCCGGGACGTTCACGGCGAGGAGGCCGAGCTGGCCGAGGCCGCGCACGAGCTCGGCGGGGAAGCGCTCCCTCCGGTCGTTCTCGGCCGCCGCGGGGGCCACCGCCTCGCGCGCGAACCGCCGCGCCGTCTCCTGCACGGCGCGCTCCACGTCGTTCGGCTCGAAGTCCATCCGCCCTTCTAGTCCTTCAGCAGGGACGCGGAGATCACGATGCGCTGGATCTCGCTCGTCCCCTCGTAGATCTCGGTGATGCGGCTGTCGCGCCAGTGGCGCTCGACGTCGAACTCCTTCACGTAGCCGTAGCCGCCGTGGATCTGGAGCGCCTTCGAGGTGACGCGCTCGCACATCTCGGAGGCGAAGAGCTTCGCCATGGCGCTCTCGGCGGAGTGGCGGACGCCCTTGTCCTTGAGGGTCGCCGCCCGGTGCGTGAGGAGCCGGGCCGCGTCGAGCTCCGTCGCCATGTCCGCGAGCATGAACTGGATGGCCTGGAACTGCGAGATGGGCTGGCCGAACGCCTTGCGCTCCTTGGCGTACGCCACCGCCTCCTCGAAGGCGGCGCGGGCGATGCCGAGGGCCTGCGAGGCGATGCCGATGCGCCCGCCGTCGAGGGTGGACATGGCGACCTTGAAGCCGTCCCCCTCCTCCCCGATCCGGTTCTTCGCCGGGATGGCGCAGCCCTCGAAGAAGATGGAGCAGGAGCCCGAGGCGCGGATGCCGACCTTCTCGTCCGGCTTCCCTCGGCTGAACCCCTTCGCGTCGGTGGGCACGACGAAGGCGCTGATGCCCTTGTGCCGCTTCGCCCTGTCCGTCATGGCGAAGACCAGGATGGCGTCCGCCTGCGGGCCGTTGGTGATGAAGTTCTTCGTGCCGTCGAGGAGGTACTGGTCGCCCTTCCGGACCGCGACGGTGCGCATCTCGGCGGCGTCCGAGCCGCTCATGGGCTCGGTGAGGGCGAAGGCGCCGAGCTTCTCGCCCTTCGCGAACGGGACGAGGAACTCCCTCTTCTGCGCCTCCGTCCCGAACTTCATCACCGGGTCGCAGTAGAGCGAGTTGTTCACGCTCATGATGACGCCGGTGCCGGCGCAGCCGCGCGAGATCTCCTCCATGGCCACGGCATAGGAGACGTTGTCCATGCCGGCCCCGCCCCACTCCGCCGGCACCGCCACGCCGAGGAGCCCCATCTCGCCGAGCTTCTTCACGGCCTCGCGCGGGAAAACGTGCTCCGCGTCCCAGCGGCGGGCGTTGGGGGTGAGCTCCTTCGCGGCGAACTCCCGGCACAGGTCCTGGACCTGGCGCTGCTCGTCGGTGAGCTGGATGTTCATCGTGCCTTCTCCTCGAGCTCCATCGTGGATCGGAACCGCCGCATCACTTCCCCTGGAACCTGGCGGCGCGCTTCTCCAGGAAGGCCTTCGTGCCCTCGCGCATGTCCTCCGTGGCGAAGAGGAGCCCGAACGCCTCGGCCTCGAGGGCGAGGCCCTGGGCGAGGCCGAAGTCCGCGCCGGCCCGGAGGGCCCGCTTCGCGGCGGCGACCGCGAGGGGCCCTCGCGACGCGATGAGCCTCGCCTTCGCGAGGGCGTGGTCGAGGAGCTTCTCCGGCGGGAGGACCTCGAGGCAGAGGCCCATCTCCTTCGCGCGAGCGGCCTCCACCATCTCGCCGGAGAGGACGATCTCGAGGGCGCGCATGGGACCGACGCGGCGGGCGAGCCGCTGCGTCCCGCCCCAGCCGGGCAGGAGGCCGAGGTTCACCTCGGGCTGGCCGAAGCGGGCCCGCTCGCTCGCGTAGACGAGATCGCAGGCGAGCGCGAGCTCGTCGCCACCGCCGAGCGCGAAGCCGTTCACCGCGGCGAGGGTGACGACGGGCAGCGCCTCGAGGCGCGCCAGGGCGCGCTGGCCCGCCGCAGCGAAGGCGCGGCCCTGCTCCGGGGACATGCCGTTCATCTCCGAGATGTCCGCCCCGGCCACGAACGCCTTCTCGCCCGCGCCGGTGACGACGAGCGCCTTCACCGCAGGGTCCGCGGCCTCGCGCTGGAGGACCTGGTCGAGCTCGGCGATGGTGCGGGTGTCGAGGGCGTTGAGCGCCTTGGGACGATTCATGGTGAGGAGGCCGACGCCGTCCTTCACCTCGAAGAGCAGGTTCTCGTACGCCATGGCGAGCTAGCTCCCGTAGTCGTAGAAGCCCCGCCCCGTCTTCCGGCCGTACCAGCCCGCCGCGACGTAGGTGCGGAGCAGCGGCGCCGGCCGGTACTTGTCCTCGCCGAGCTCGCGGTGCAGCACCTCGGCGATGTAGAGGCAGGTGTCGAGCCCGATGAAGTCGGCGAGCGTGAGCGGGCCCATGGGGTGGTTGAGGCCGAGCTTCACGCCCGTGTCGATGTCCTCCGGCGAGGCGAGCCCTTCCTGGAGCGCGAAGCAGGCCTCGTTGAGGAGCGGGATGAGGATCCGGTTCACGATGAAGCCGGGCGAGTCCTTGGACGTGACCGTGGTCTTCCCGAACCGCTTCGCGAGCGCCATCACCGCCTGGTAGGTCGCCTCGGACGTCTGCAGCCCGCGGATGATCTCGATGAGCTGCATCACCGGCGGCGGGTTCATGAAGTGCATCCCCACGAACCGGTCCGGCCGCTTCGTCGAGGCGGCGAGCGCGGTGATGGAGATGGAGGACGTGTTCGAGGCGAGGATGGCCTCGGGCCGGAGGAGCGCGTCGAGCTTCCGGAAGATCTCCTTCTTGGCGGCCTCGCTCTCGACCACGGCCTCGACGGCGAGGTCGGCGCCCGCGCAGTCCTCGAGCGACGCCGCCGGGCGGATGCGCGAGAGCACCTTCTCGCGCTCGGCCGCCGCGAGCTTTCCCTTCTCCACGAGCTTCCCGAGCGTCTTCCCGAGCCGGTCCACGGCCCCGCGCGCCAGGTCGGCCGTCGCGTCCGCCACGACCACCTCGATGCCGGCCTGCGCGGCCACCTGGGCGATGCCGGACCCCATCTGCCCGGCCCCGATGACCGCCATGCGATCGATGCCCATCGCGTCTCCTCGGCCTCGCCGATCCGCTGCGCGCGGCTCCGGCGGGCGCCCCGTGAAGGATCGCGAGCGTCCGACGAAATCGCTCCCGGCGCAAGCGGGAACGCCGGGCCGCTCCTAGCGCGAGCGCGTGGAGGAGAGGCGCGCCTCCTCCTCCGAGACCTCGTCTTCCTCTCGGAAGAGGTGGCGCCAGGCGATGGCCGCGAGGGAGGCCACCGTGGGCACCTCCCACGGCGCGCCGCGCTCGGCCTTCACGGCCGCGGCGAACGTCACGATGGCGCGGAGCTGGTCCGGCGACGGCGACACCACGGGCCGCGCCCGCTTGGCGCGGTCCAGCGCCGCGAGCGGCGCCTCGCCGCGGGCGACGAGCGCGCACACGGCCAGGAGGGCGCTCCGACCCACGCCGTGCTGGCAATGGATGAGGACCTTCTCGCCGCGATCGAGGCCCTCGTTCACGAACGCGACCCCGTGACGGATCCGCTCCTGCACGATGGCGCTGGTGTCCTCGGTGGGGAGATGGAGCAGCCGGATGCCATGGGTGCGAAGGACGGCCTCGTCGTCGCACGCCTCCACGCGCACGTCGACGACGCGAGAGATGCCGTGCCGGGAGGCCAGGGCCGCCGCGGCCGCGGCGGGGAACCTCGATCCCACCGCGAGGCCCGGCGCGATGAAGTGCAGGTCGACCACCGGGGAAGGTTGCGGCCGCTCTGGGCCGGCGGCACCGACCCGACGGAATGCGGGGCGCCTGCCGGGCGTCTTCACGGCCGCTCGCCGCGCCCGCCGTGGCGCTTCTTCCCGCGCCGGGCGCGGGCCGACGTCGAGACGTGTGGCCTCGCCCTCCCCGCGCCGTCGGGCCGGAGGCGGATCTCGGCCCGGATCTCGATGGTGTTCTCGGCGAGGCCCTTCCAGAGCTCGGCCCGGAACGACTCGGACTCGAGGAAGCGGCGGATCTCGTCCGCGAAGAGGCGAAGGATCTCGTCCTTCGCCCCGCTCGCCTGCGAGGCGATGAAGCCGATGACCTCCTTCGGCAGCTTCCAGTCGCGCGCCAGCCGGCGCGCGCTCTCCTCGGTGAGGAAGAGCGCGCCCATGCCCGCCAGGATGGCCTTCTTCACGCCGTCGGCCAGCGAGCCGCGCGGGCTCTCCGCGCCGCCGTCCTCCGCCGTCTCGAGCGGATCCTCGGGCAGCCTGCCCTCCATGGTCGCCTCGCTAGGCGCGCGGCTGCGCGCCGATGACGGGGAGCCGCGGCGCCTTCAGGACCTGCGTGCTCACCGCCGCCGCCGTGTTCTGCGCGACCGTCACGAACGCCTGGGCCTGCGGCGAGTCCGGCGCGCCCGCCACGATGGGCATGCCCTTGTCGCCGCCCTCGCGGATAGCGAGGTCGATGGGGACCTCGCCGAGGAAGCGGATGCCCATCTTCTCGGCCGCCGCGCGCGCGCCGCCGTGGGCGAAGATGGGCGTCTCGTGCCGGCAGTGCGGGCAGATGAACGACGACATGTTCTCGACGATGCCCAGCACCGGGATGGAGACCTTGTCGAACATGAGCTTCGCCCGGATGACGTCGGCGAGCGCCACGTCCTGCGGGGTGGAGACGAGCACGACGCCCGCAGCCCGCACGTTCTGGGCGAGCGTGAGCGGGACGTCGCCCGTGCCGGGGGGAAGGTCGAGGATGAGGTAGTCGAGCTCCCCCCAGTTCACGTCGCGCAGGAGCTGGATGAGCGCCCCGGTCACCATGGGCCCGCGCCAGACGAGCGCCTGATCGGGATCGACGAGGAACCCGATGGACATGATCTTGAGGCCGTGGCCGACGAGGGGCTCGAGCTTCTGCCCGTCGCGCGAGGTGGGCCGCTCGTGGATGCCGCTGAGGAGCGGGATGGAGGGGCCGTAGATGTCGGCGTCGAGGATGCCGACCTCGGCGCCGAGCCTGGCGAGCGCCACGGCGACGTTGATGGCGACGGTGCTCTTCCCCACCCCGCCCTTCCCCGCGCCCACGAGGATGATGTTCTTCACGCCGGGCGTGAGCGCCGCCTGGGAGACCCCGGGGGCGGAGCGGACCTGCGCGCCCCAGGACAGCTCGACGCGCTTGAAGCCGGCGCCCTCCAGCGCCGCCTTCACGTCCTTGCCGATGGTCTCCTTGAGCGGGCAGGCGGGCGTGGTGAGCTCCACCTTGAGCCGGACGGAGTCGCCGTCCACGGAGAGGTCCTTCACCATCCCGAGCGACACGAGGTCGCGGCGGAGCTCGGGATCGTTCACCTTCTTGAGGGCCTGGAGCGCGGCGGCGCTGTCGAGCGGCATGGGACCGGCTTATAGCGGTCCCTGGGGCGGTTCTCAATCTCGGCGCGGGGATGGCCGTGACGAAGTGGGGGCCTGCCGAGGGACGAAACGGGCCCCGGCGAATCCGATCAGCTCGACTCGGTCACTCGAGCGCGTCCACCCGCCAGGCCCCGCCCTCGGCGACGAGCACGGCCGCCCGGCCCGGGCCGAGCGGAAGGCGCGCCCGCCCCGGCCCGAGGTCCATCGCCGCGCGCGCCCCGAGCGCGGCCAGGACCCGGTCCTTCGCCTCCCGGGCATAGGGGCCCGCGCCGTCGAAGTCTCGCGCGAGCCGCGCGGCGGTGTAGGCCCCGCGCCAGCGCACGGAGAGGAGCGACAGGGCCTCGTCGAAGCGCGCGGCTCCGAGGGCCCGCGCGAAGCGCTCCAGCGACGCGCGCGCCGCGGCCTCGTCGAGGCCCTCCGGGAGCGGCGGGTACGGATGCGCCGCCGCGCAGCCGAGCGCCGCTGCCGCGAGGATGCCGCCGAGGACCGAGCGGGTGCGCACGCGGTCCGCTTACACCATACCGGCGCGGAGCGCCACGCGATGGTAGGCTCGCGGGGCCCCCGGAGGACCCGGATGCGCGTGATTCGGCTCGAGCAGGGACGGATCGTCGCTGGCGGGCCCGAGCTCGTGAAGCCGGGGGCCGTCACCTGGATCGACGCGGCGCCGAACCCGGAGGACATCGCCTTCGTCGGCGACAAGTTCAAGTTCCACCCGCTCGCCCTGGAGGACGCCGCTCACCAGGACCAGCGCCCCAAGCTCGAGCAGTACGGCCCCGGGATGGCGCTCGCGGTGGTGCACCGGCTCCAGCCCGCGCCGGACGAGTCGGAGGTGGTCGCGCTCGAGATCGACTCCTTCCTGACGCCGGAGGCGCTCGTCACGTTCCACGCCGCCCCCATCGCCGAGATCGATCGCGTGTTCGCGCGCTGCACCGAGGATCGCGAGCTGCTCGCGCGCGGCCCGGACTTCGTCCTTTACCTGCTCTACGACGCGCTCACCGACATCCACTACGCCCTCGTGGACGCGTTCACGGCCGAGATCGAGCTCATCTTCGACGACGTCGCCGCGCACGAGCACGCACAGGACTCCGAGCTGCTCGAGCGGATCGTCTCCGCGCGCCGGGCGCACGCGCTCCTGCGGCGCCGCCTCTCGCCCCAGCGCGAGGTCTTCGGCGGCCTCGCCCGGCCCGGACAGACCATCGTGAAGGACCAGAACGCCGTCTACTTCCGCGACGTGCTGGACCACACGGTCCGGCTCACCGACGAGATCGACACCGGGCGCGACCTCCTGGCGTCGGCCATGGACGCGTACCTCTCGTACAACAACAACCGGCTCTCCGCCGTGACGGCGCGGCTGACGGTGGTCGCGTCGATCTTCCTCCCGCTCAACTTCATCGCCGGGTTCTTCGGGATGAACCTCGAGATCATCCGGCCCGATCTGGCGGTCCCCCTGGTGATCGCATCCGTGATCGCCTTCCCCGCGGCCATGTACTTCTTCTTCAAGAGAAGGCGGCTGCTCTGACGGGCCTCAGCGGAAGGGGACGACCTCGCCGCCGCCTCCCGGCGGGTGCACCGCCACCTCGCCCTCCTCCTCCTCCCGGCCGGAGACCGCCACCTCCACGTCGAGGAAGCGGCGGATGACGGCGGCGTTCGTGGTGAGGTGCTTCGTCACGGCGGCGACGGTGTAGCGGATGACCGGGACCATGCCCGGCGGCGGCGGCAGGAACCCCGCCGCGACGAGCGCCGCGGGCAGGAGGAGCTGATCGCCGAGGTGCCGGTCCACCGCCGCGCCGCGCGCCAGGTGGTCGCGGAAGGCGCGAACCGCGTCGTCCGCGATCTGCTCGGGCGAGCGCTCCCGGGCCGAGACCGCGCCGTGGCCGGCGCGCGTGCGCTCGAAGGTCGAGACGATGAGCACGTGCCCGCCCTTGGACAGGCGCGCCGGGACGGGCACGCGCTCGGCCTGCGCGGAGATGCCCGCCTCGCGCAGCCCCTTCAGCGTGCGCGCCGCCTGCCGGTCGGCGATCTCGTAGCCGAGCCCGCCCACCATGGAAACGACCTCCACGTCCTGGAGCGTGCCGCGCTGGCGCAGGTCGAGCGGCGGCATGGGATGCGCCGGCTCGATGCGCGCGGAGAACTCGCCGCCGCCCTCGGGATAGAAGCCGGCGGTGGCGAGCTCGAAGCGGAAGGGGAAGCCGAGCCGCGCCACGGCCGCCGCCCACACCAGCGCCAGGTAGTGGAAGCTGGGCGCGTGATCCTGGTGCGTGCCGCCGCGGAGGGTCACCGACGACGGCGCGCCGGCGAGCGAGAGCGGCCAGCAGACGGTCTGGAAGAGGAGCGGCGTCGAGCCCGCCGTCCCGATGTCGAAGGCGAACTCGCCCGCGGCGGCCGCGCGGCGCGGGCGAAACTCGAGCCGCGAGGAGCCCACCTCGTCGCCGGAGATCTCGGCGTCGACGATCCGCCCCACCGCGCGGGCGGCCTCGCGGTGCTGGGGCCGGAGGCCGGGCTTCATCCGACTCGCGCGGATGTGCACGACGCTGAACGCCTTCCCGGTGATCGCCGAGAGGCTCAGGGCAGTGCGGAGGATCTGTCCGCCGCCTTCGCCTTCGCTGCCGTCGAGGACGATGGGGACGGGATCCGGCACGCGGCCAATCTAGTGGCTTCGCTCGCCAGCGTTAAGGTCGAACGTCATCGTCCGGCCATCCCGCCGGGGGCGTGCTAGAACGGGCCGTGGTCGCCGCCGTCGCGATCTTCGCCCTCACGTATCTTGTCGTGGCCGCAGGGAGACTGCCTCCCCTCTCCAGCGCCGCCGTGAACGGCGACACCCTGGGGCTGCTCCTCGGCACCATGATCCTGTCGTCGTATCTCGGCGAGGCGGGCTTCTTCCGCTGGGCGAGCTTTCGCGTGCTCCGGGCCGTGGCCGGCCCGAGGACGCTCCTCTGGGCGCTCGTGTTCACGGCGGGTGTCCTCTCCGCCTTCCTCGTGAACGACACCGTAGGCCTCATGATGGCGCCGCTCGTGCTCCGGCTCGTCGAGGACGCGAAGCTCCCCGCCCGCCCGTACCTCCTCGCCCTGGCCTTCGGGTCGAACGCGGGCAGCGTCGCGACGCTCACCGGGAACCCACAGAACATGATCGTGGGGACGCTCTCGGGCATCTCCTACGCCCGCTTCGCCGCCGCCCTCGCCCTCCCGGCGATCGCCTCGCTCGCCGTCGTGGCGGGGCTCCTCCACGCGCTCTTCCGCCGCGACCTGCCCAAGGGCCGCCTCGCCGCCGTCACCGCCGCGACGCCGGAGGTGGACCGGCGGCTCCTGCGCAAGGCGCTCGGCGCCACCGCCCTGGCGCTCGCCGGGTTCGCGCTCGCGGTCGGCCTCGCCCTCCTGCTCGCGGAGCGGGCCCTCGGCCTCGTCTGAGGGCCAACCGCGCGACTCGGCTGGGGATTTGAGGAGGCAGGCGCCTCCCCCTCCCGGGAGGGCAAAGGCGCTCGCAAAGACGAAATACCGCGCCCCATTCCCCGTAATCTCCCGCATGGTTGCGAGTGCCGCCATCGCAGGTCTGCCGTTCAACTCCTTCGCCTTGGGCGGGGAACGTTCCTTGGCCGAGCCGCTGACCGCCGAGGCCACCTGGGCGCGCGCCGCGACCCGCGGCGACAAGCAGGCCTTCGGGCGTCTCGTCGACCTGCACAAGCGGGCGGTGTTCGGCCTGTGCGTGCGGCTGCTGCGGGACGCCGAGGAGGCGCGCGACGCCGCGCAGGAGTCGTTCGCGAGGGCGTTCGGCGCGCTCGGGAGCTACGACGCCACCCAGCCCTTCGCCCCCTGGCTCTTCCGCATCGCCCGGAACCACTGCCTCGACGTCCTGCGCCGCCGCCTCCCCGACGCCCGGCGCATGGATCTGGACGAGGCCTCCGAGGAGGGCGCGCCGCGGGACCTCGCCGATCCCGACGCGCCGCGCGGCGACGACGTCATCGAGCGCCGCGAGCTCGCCGGGGCGCTCGAGCGGGCCGTGGCGGCCCTGCCCACCAACTACCGAGAGGTCGTCCACCTGTTCCACGTCGAGCACCTGTCGTACAAGGAGATCGCCGCGACGCTGGACGTCCCCATCGGCACCGTGATGACGTGGCTGCACCGCGCCCGGGCGCGCCTCAAGGACGCGCTCACGGCCGGGGGAACGGAGGTCCTGCCATGACGAAGGCGCCCCTCACCGGGCATCTCACGGACGCCGAGGCGCAGCGCCTCGTGGACGGCGCGCTCTCCGAGGCCGAGGCTCCCGCGCTCGAGCGGCACGTGGCGGGCTGCTCCGCGTGCCAGGCCACCGTCGCGACGTATCGCATGCTCACGGCGGCGCTCGAGGACCTCGAGGTCCCGGAGCTTCCGGCGGACTTCACCGACGGCGTCCTCGCCCGGGTCGATGCGCGCGAGCGGGCCATCGCGCGAGAGCGGAAGCACGCCGTGGCCATCCTCGCCGCCGTCGCCCTGGCGACCGCCGTCGCCTTCGGGCTGGCCGGGGCCTCGGCCTGGGCGCCCGTGGTGTCCACCTCGGCCGATCTCCTGGGAAGCACCCTCCGAGCGTTCCGGATCGGATGGAGCTTCGTCCCCGACGTCGTCGGTGCGCTCCGGTTCCAGATCATCTTCGCAGCGGCGGCCCTGGCGCTGCCCCTCCTCCTCGCGCTGGCGCGCCTCATGCCGGCGCCGCGGACGGAGACCGCCTGACCGGAGACCGCATGCTCGCCCTCGCCCTCCTCGCCCTCGCGCTGCAGCAGACCGAGGCCCCCGCGCCGCCGGCGGAGCCCAGCCTGAGCAGCGAACTGCCAAACGAACTTAAATTAGGAAGCTGACCCTATATTTCTTCGGGGATGATCGGGCGCGACTTCGTCACGG
>DATDDC010000296.1:0-2457 GCA_036523995.1 Anaeromyxobacter sp. | reverse complement strand
GTCGTCACCATGAAGATGATGAGGAGGACGAGGAAGATGTCCGTGAGCGGCGTGATGTTGATGTCCGCGAAGATCCCGCCGACCGACTCGATCTCGTGATCCTCGCCGTTCGACTCGGGTGCGCCGATGGCCATGCTCGCTAGCCCTCCACCGTGGCGCGCGTCGCCGGCGCGGCCGCGGGAGCGACCCCGGTCGCGGCGACGGAGCCCGCGCCGGAGACGACGCCCGGGAGCGCCTCGCGCAGGATCTCCAGGTACTCCTCGGTGAGGAGCTTGAGGTCGAGCGCGAGCTTGCCCACGTGCACGTTCAGGAAGTTGTAGATGACGACCGCCTCGATGGCGACGGCGATGCCGCCCGCGGTGGTGACGAGCGCCTCCGAGATGCCGGCGGCCACCACCACGAAGCCGCCCTGCCCGGTGAGCGCCATGTGCCGGAAGGCGTGCATGATGCCGACCACGGTCCCGAAGAGCCCGACGAAGGGCGCGGTCGCGCCCACGGTGCCCAGGATCCAGAGGTTCCGGCGCAGGCGCAGGTTCGTCTGGAGGCGCTGCCGCTCGACGGCCGCGGCCACGCGATCGGGCGGGGCCGTGCCGCGCTGGCCGGGGCGCGGCGCCGCGGCCACGAGGCCGGCCAGGAAGACGTCGGCGGCCGGCGACCCGGAGCGCTCGCACTGCGCGCGCCCGTCCTCGAGATCGCCCCGGTAGAGAGCGCGGGTGACCGCGTCGGCGAGGCCGCGCGCCCGCGAGGCGAAGCCCCAGAGGGCGATGGCCCGCTCCACCGCCACGGCGATGGCGATCACCGAGCAGGCGATGATGATCCACATCGACGCGCTGCCCTGCTTCAGGATTCCGACGAGGCTCGTGTCCAAGCGCTTCTCCCGCGTGTGGAGCGGGGAGTGTAACGCCGGTCGGACTTCCGCGCGCGCTCGGCCGCACGCGCGCCCCGCCGCTCAGGGCCCGGGCGGGCGCGGCTCCGGAAAGAGGCCCGCGGGCGGGGGCGTCCCCGCGAGATCCACGACGCGGGCACCGCGCGGGACCGTCGGCGCGAAGATCGTGTCCTCCAGGGCCGCACCCGGCTCCACCTCCGTCCAGGTGAGCCGCACCTTCGCGCGGGGCTCGCGCGCGGAGACTGTCACCTCGCCGGGGAAGCGCTTCGCATCGGAGGTGTCGCGCTCGCCGAACGCGACGTCGTACGCGCCCGTGCCGCCGCCCGGAACGGAGAGCGAGGAGGAGAGCACCGCGGCGCCGGGCCCCACGCGCAGGACCTGCCTCGCCTGCCCGGCCGCGATCTCGAGCTCGACCCACCCGCGCCCCGGATCCGCCCGCACGGGCTCGCCCTCGAGGAGCGGCGCGGAGCCGCACAGGAGCGTGGCGAGGTCCGACGGGGAGAGGGGGATGGGGACGAGCCTGGCGAGGTTCTCCGCCGTGGCGGCGCCGCGGTAGACCACCCGCTCCCGCGCGTCGTAGAGCGACAGCTCGCCGCCGGCCGTGGCGAGCGCCGAGGCGGTGTTCCCGAAGAAGTCGAACGTGTGCACGAGGACCCGATCCGGCTTCTTCGCGGCGGCGAAGCCCGACACCGTCCCCGATCCCCTCTGGGTCTCGACCCGCACCCGGACGTCGCCGCGCACGCTCCTCACCCGGTCCTGCGCGGAGCGCACCTGGGCGAGGAGCTGCGCAGGATCGAGGGACAGGTCCGGCGGGGGCGCGCGCGGAGGGCAGCCGGCGAGCGCGAGGGCGGCGAGGGCGAGCATCGCGCCGCGTAGGGCCCGTCCCGCGGACCGGCGCTGCGGGCGGCCGGGCGTCATCAGAAGAGCCGCGCCTTTCGCTGGAGGAGGTCCTTCGCCCGGCGCTTCGCGAGCGCGTTCTCCGGCGCGCGCGCCGGGTCCTTGCCCAGGTCGAAGGCGAGGACGCCGTCGAGGAGCTCGTCGAAGCGGACCTCGTCCTGCACCAGCACCGCCCACGTCTCCGCCTCGGCCACGCGGGCGAGCTGATCGTCGGGCGCGAGCGTGCGGGCCCGGTCGAAGTGCGCGCGAGAGGCGGCGGCGCCTCCGCCCGCGGCCACGGGGAGCGCCGCGCGCCATGCGCCGAGGGCGCGGTGCGGGCCCGCCGCATCCACCCGCTCGTCCAGCTCCGCGGCGCGGGCCATCATGGCGAGGGCGGAGTCCTTCACGGCGAGCACGGCGGCGTAGCCCGTCGCCTGTGCGGCCCGCATCGCGCCCTGCGCCAGGAGGTACAGCGCCTCCGCCCCGGACGCGTCCACGCGGGCCACCGCCGAGGCCGGTTCCTCGCCCCGGTCGATGGCCTCGGCCCACGCCGGCGAGATCTTGCGCAGCGCCCGCTCCGCGGCGCGAGCCGACGCGTCCCAGGCCTCCTTCGCCAGCGCGGGCGTCTGGGCGCCGAGCCCGCGGAACGCCTCCGCGCGCGCGAGCCGGGTCTCGGCCGCGACGTCGCCCGGCCT
>DATDDC010000295.1:0-7763 GCA_036523995.1 Anaeromyxobacter sp. | reverse complement strand
CGCCGACCACGACGACGCGCGGCGCGCCCCGCCCCGGCATGGGGAGCCTCCTCGCCCCGGCTCAGCGGCTCGCCGCGACGAGCTCGTCGAGGAGCGCCCCGCCGTTCCGGAACGCGGACCATCCGTCGCCGACGAGCACGTGCTCGACGCGCGGATGCAGGCTGCGGAACCTCTTCACCGACTCGATCGCCGCGGCCGGATCGCGCAGCTTCTCGCGCCGGAGCAGCATGAGGGCGCCGGCCTGGTGCGCGCGCACCAGATCGCCGAACAGCGCGGTCGTCTCGCCCAGGACGAGCGCGAGCTCGCCCTCGCTCTTCGAGCCCTGCATCTCGCGCACGACGAGCCCGGGGAAGGGCTCCTCGCCGTCGCGCAGCCACCGCTCGCACACGACGGGGAAGCCGCCGCGCTCGCCCGCGGGGCCGAGGAGGCGGGCGCCCGTCCGGGCGGCGATCTCGCGGGCGCCGCGGACGTGCATGGAGTTCGTGATCAGGACGAAGGCGGCCCCGCCCAGCTCGGCGAGGTGCCTCTCGTCGTGCGGCGCGAGCGGCGGGGGATCGACGACGACGTTGCCGCCCTGGCGCTTCCAGAGGACGCCGTTGAAGTCCACGTGCTGCTCCGGCTCGTAGACGGACCAGGTGAAGAGGTCGGGACGGTGGAGTCGCTTCATGAGGTCCTCGTCGCCGCCGCGCGGCTCGGCCTGGGGTTAACCGGCGCGGGCGGCCCGTGCCGCTCCGGCGGCGGGCCCGCGGCGGGGGCGATGCCCATGCGCCCCAAGCGTGGGTCTCGGCGGGATCCGGCGGCGTCCTCGCCGAGGCGTGCGGCGGCCTGGCCGGCTGACGCGACCGGCGCGGTCCGCTATCTTGCGCCCGCCCATGCCCGACCTCGCCATCCGCTGCCGCGGGCTCGTGAAGCGCTGGCCGCCCGACGTCCTCGCGGTGGACGGCCTCGACCTCGAGGTCGCGCGCGGCGAGTGCTTCGGCCTCCTCGGCCCGAACGGCGCGGGGAAGACGACCACGGTGGAGATCCTGGAGGGCCTCACCGAGCCGACCGCGGGCGAGGTGGAGGTGCTCGGCCGCACCTGGGCCTCGGAGCCGCGCGCGCTCCGGGCCCGCCTCGGCATCACGCTCCAGGAGACGCACCTCTACGAGCGGCTCACCGTGGAGGAGCTGGTGCGGCTCTTCCGCTCGTTCTACCCCTCTGGGCGGAGCGTCGACGAGGTGATCGCGCTCGTGGAGCTGGAGGAGAAGCGGCGCTCGCGCTACGAGCGGCTCTCCGGCGGCCAGAAGCAGCGGCTCGCGGTGGCGTGCGCGCTCGTGGGCGAGCCGGAGCTGCTCTTCCTGGACGAGCCCACCACCGGCCTCGATCCGCAGTCGCGCCGGCAGCTCTGGGACGTCGTCCTCGCCCTGAAGGCGCGCGGCCGGACGGTGCTCCTCACCACGCACTACATGGACGAGGCGGAGCGGCTCTGCGATCGCGTCGCCATCGTGGACCACGGCAAGGTCATCGCGCTCGGGACGCCGCGCGAGCTGGTGGCGCGGGTGGTGGGCCAGGAGGTGGTGGAGTTCGAGGCGCAGGCGGACGGGGTGAGCGAGTCGGCGCTGCGGGCCCTCCCCGGCGTCCAGGCGGCGCGCCGCGCCGGCCCGGGCTGGGCGCTCACCGTGGAGGGGCTCCACGTCGCCATCCCGGCGCTGCTCGCGCACCTGGAGGAGCGCGGCGTCGCGCCGAGCGCGCTCTCCACCCACCGGGCCACGCTCGAGGACGTCTTCGTCACCCTCACCGGCCGGAGGCTCCGTGACTAGCGCTCCCGACGCGGTCCGCCCCCGCCGGCCCGGTCCGCTCGACCGCTCGCCGCTCGTCCAGCTCACGCTCGCCCGCATCCGGGGCTTCTTCCGCGAGCCCTCCGCCGTGTTCTGGACCTTCGCGTTCCCGGTGCTGCTCACCATCGCGCTCGGCATCGCCTTCCGGAGCCGCCCGCCCGAGCCGGTCCGCACGGCCGTCCTCGAGGGCCCTCGCGCCGAGGAGGTCCGGGCCGCGCTGTCCTCGGGCGCGGGCGTCACCGCCGAGGTGCTGGCGCCGGACGCCGCGCAGGCCGCGCTCCGCACGGGCCGCGTCTCCATCGTGGTCGTGCCGGGCGATCCGCCTGCGTACCGCTACGATCCCACCCGCCCCGAGAGCCGCCTCGCCCGCGCCGTCGTCGACGACCTCGTGCAGCGCGCCGCGGGGCGCGCCGACCGCATCGCGCCGCGCGATGAGCGCATCACCGAGCCTGGCACGAGGTACGTGGACTTCCTCGTCCCCGGCCTCGTGGGCATGAACATCATGTCCGCCGGGATGTGGGGCATCGGCTGGGTCATCGTCGAGGACCGGCAGAAGAAGCTCCTGCGCCGGATGGTCGCGACGCCGATGCGCCGGAGCCACTACCTCCTCGCCTTCGTGCTGGTGCGGCTCCTCTTCCTCGTGCTCGAGGTGCCGGTGCTGGTCGGGTTCGGCCGCATCGCCTTCGGCGTGCCGCTCCGCGGCTCGCTCCTCGCGCTCGGCGTCCTGTCGGTGCTCGGCGCGCTCGCCTTCGCCGGGCTCGGCCTCCTCGTCGCGTCGCGGGCGAAGAACACGCAGACGGCGAGCGGGCTCATGAACGTGGTCATGATGCCGATGTTCGTCCTCTCCGGCGTGTTCTTCTCCGCCGACAACTTCCCGGCGTTCGTCCAGCCCGCCGTTCGCGCGCTGCCGCTCACCGCGCTCAACGACGGCCTGCGCGCCGTGATGAACGAGGGAGCCGGCCTCGCCGCGCTCTCGCCCCAGGCCGCGCTGCTCGCGGGCGTGGCGGTCGCGTCGTTCGGCGCGGCGCTGCGGCTCTTCCGCTGGAGCTGACCCCCTCCGGGTATACCCTCCGGACGGGATGTGCCCGGGACCTCCCGGCGCTAAGCGTCAGCGGTCGCTCCCGACGCTCACCGTGAAGGAGGATTCCGAATGGCGGCGCTTTACTCTCCGAAGATCTGGCTCGTCCTTTCCCTCGTCCTGCTCGCCGGCAGCGCGCTCGCCCAGGCGGGCGGCCCCGGCTCGAGCTCCTACACGATCCCGATCGGTCCCTCGATCGGCCTCGAGGCCGCGAAGAAGGCCGCGGAGGCCGCGCTCGCCGAGGCGCGCAAGAACGGCTGGTTCATGGCGGCGGCGGTGGTCGATCCCTCGGGGACGCTCGTCTACTACGAGAAGATGGACAACACCCAGCTCGGGAGCGCGAAGGTGGCCATCGGCAAGGCGCGCTCCGCCGCGCTGTTCAAGCGTCCGACCAAGGCGTTCCAGGACGGCCTCGCCGCCGGCGGAGCCGGGCTGCGCCTCCTCGCGCTCGAGGGCGCCGTGCCCGTCGAGGGCGGCCTCCCGCTCATCTCCGGCGGCAAGCTCATCGGCGCCATCGGGCTCTCCGGCGACCTCTCCGAGAACGACGGGAAGTGCGCCGCGGCGGGGGCCGCCACGCTCGCCTCCGGCGGGAAGTGATCGCGGCGGGCGGCTGCCACGGCCTCTCGCGAGGCGAGCCGCGGCGGGCGAGGCCGTCGCGGGGGATGACGGCGTGCGCGCCTTTGCCGCGGCTCCTTTCGGCGCGGATGGGCTCGCACGCCATGATGGTGCGGAGGCGCCCATGATCCCCGTCGCCCTGGACGTGCCCGGCTGCGAGGAGGTCGCGAGGAAGCTCTCGGACTTCCTCGACGGGGAGCTCGAGCCGCCGGCGGCCGCCCGCCTCGTGCTCCATCTCGCGGCGTGCCCGGGGTGCGCCCGGCTCGCCATCGAGCTCGACGCGACGATCCGCGCGCTGCACCAGCTGCCGCGGGGGTTCGCCGTGCCGACCCGGATGCTCCACTAGGAGGGGGGCGGCGGCAGACGTTCGCCGCCTCCGTGCTTCAGCGGCGCGCCTCGAGGAAACGGTGGAGCGCGTCGCGCACGGACGCGGCGACGCGGGGCGGCACCGGCTCGGCCCCGGCGCGGCGGCACAGGCTCAGGGTGGACCGGAGCGATTCGCAGCGGCCCCGGCAGGTCGGGCAGCGCGCCAGGTGCGCCTCCAGCTCGGCGCAGGCGCCCGGATCGATCTCCCCCTCGAGGCGGCGGGAGAAGCGCTCGACGGCGTCGCGGCACCCGCCTCCGCCGGCGGCGGCCGGCTCGGGGCCCGGCGAGAGGTGCGGCGCGACGCGCTCGCGCACGGCGACGCGGGCGCGGTGGAGCCGGCTCTTCACCGCCTCCACGGAGATGCTCGTGACCTCCGCGACCTCGGCGGCGGACAGGCCCTCCACGTCGCGCAGCACGAGGACCTCGCGGTACATCGGGTCGAGCGAGCCGATGGCCTCCTCGAGGACCACCCGGAGCTGTCGGCCCGCGGCGTCCTCCTCGGGACCGCGCCCGGCGTCCGCGACGTCCGCAGCGGCCCCGGGCTGGGCGTCGAGCGATTCGATGCGCTCCGGCGCGAACTTGCTCGTCCGCCGCTTCTTGATGCAGAAGCTCCGCGCGATGGTGTAGAGCCAGGTCGAGACGGACGACGCGCCGCGGAAGTCCGGAAGGTGCTTCGCCGCCGCGAGGAGCGTCTCCTGCACGACGTCCCTCGCGTCCTCCTCCTCGCGGCACATCTTCACGCCGAAGCGGTACACCGCCGCCTGGTGGCGGTCGAGGAGGCGCTCGAGCGCGCCCCGGTCCCCCGCGCGGACCGCGGCGAGGAGGTCGTCGTCGCCGTCGCTCATCCGGTCAGCGAGCTCCCGCCGGCGGGAGCCGGCCTTCGAGCTTGCTCTTCAGGGCGCGAGCGGCTTCGCAGTCCTCGCAGGGCGCGTCCGGCTTCGCGAGGTGCGTGCGGCAGGTGGCGAGGCAGTTGTCCAGGGACTGGACGAGGATCCGGACCTCGAGCGGCGAGAGGTCCAGGTGCATGCGCCGATCCCCAGGGTCCATCGAGGTCTCCGTTGCGCCGGTGGTGCGCGCCGTACCTGCCGGTTCGAGCCGAGCGCGACGGATCGGATTCGCGGCAAAGCGCCGCGTCGCGACCCCCAACGAGGCGGCGGCCGGGCCCTGCCTCCCGGTTAGAGAGCGTGGCCACCCCGAAGGGAGCGACACCATGGACTGGACTCGGCGTGAATTCGTGATCCGTACCGGCGCGGCCGCCATCGCCGCGAGCCTGCCCCTCGGCCGCCCCGGCGCCCAGGCGCCGGGCGGGCCGCGGCCGAAGGACCGCGTCCTCCTCTGCAACGAGGACTCGAACACGCTCTCGGTGATCGACCCGAGCACGAACTCGGTCGCCACCACCATCAACCTGACGTCCTTCGACGAGGACCCCCGCCCGCCGTTCCGCCTCGTGACGGGCGGCGTCACGCCCACGCACGCCGCCATGGTGGTGAAGCCGCTCTACCACGGGGCGATCAACATCCACGGCGCCGCGCCGTCGCCGGACAACCGGCTCCTCGCGTGCACCGGCCGCGGCACGAGCAACGTCTACCTCGTGGACCTCGACGCCATGAAGGTCGTCGGCAACGGGCCGAACCCGCAGGCCGGTCCGGAGACCAACCCCGAGCGGCTGAGCAGCGGGATCCTGGTGGGCCGCGAGCCCCACGAGCCCACCTTCAGCCGGAACGGCAAGGAGCTGTGGGTGACGATCCGCGGCGAGAACCGCATCGCGGTGCTGGACGTGGCCGCGGCCGTGAAGGAGGCCGGCGGCGTGGCGTCCGGCGCCGTGCGCAGGTACGTGGACTGCCTGAACGGGCCGGCGCAGGTGTGGTTCTCCGCGGACGGGCGCCTCGCCTTCGTCATCTCGCAGAAGGTCTCCCAGCTCGAGGTCATCGAGACGGGCTTCGGGAAGGACGGCCTGAGCCGGCCGAAGCGGCGCGCGATCGTCGACCTCAAGGCCCAGGACCCGTTCGCCTTCACGCCGTTCCAGAAGACGGCGCCGGACGGGAAGGAGCTGTGGCTCTCGCACAAGCTCGCCGACGCCCTGTCCGCGTGGTCGGCCGAGCCGCAGCCGCGCCTGCTCGACACGGTCCCCCTGGGGAAGCTCGCCCGTCCGAACCACATCGAGTTCGTCGAGAACGCGAAGGGCAGGGTGGTCTACGCCTCGCTGGCGCGCGTGGACGACGGCGGGCCGGGCGGCGTCGTCTCGAGCCAGCTCGCCGTCATCGACCGCACCGCCGCGCCCGGGAGCCGGAAGGTGGTGAAGACCTTCTTCACCCATGGTCGCGAGGCGCACGGCATGTGGACGAATCCCGAGAACACCGTCCTCTACGTCGCCCACGAGCAGGACGAGCTGCCGGGCACGCCCAACGCCGGGCAGACGGTGTGCACCGCCTTCGACGTGACCGACCCCATGGAGCCGGGCTTCGTCGCGCAGATCCCGCTCGGCGAGCTCGCCCTCCCTTCCGGCAAGCTGCGGAACAAGAAGAGCATCAACCTCGTCTACGTGCGGCCCGGCGCGCGCAGCCAGACCGCCTGAGGAGCGGAGCCATGGAACCGCACGCAGGGCATTCGCCCGGCCACGCCGCTCGAGGCCGGGAGGCGGCGTTCTCGCCGGAGTTCCGCACGTTCGTGCGCGAGATGGACGCGGGCATGGAGAAGATGATGAAGGACATGCACGCCCCCGGCTACACCGGGAACGCGGACGTGGACTTCCTGGCGATGATGATCCCGCACCACGAGGGCGCCGTGGAGATGGCGCGGCTCGTCCTCCTCCACGGCAGGGACCCGCTCACGCGGCAGCTCGCCGACGAGATCATCGCCTCGCAGACGTCGGAGATCGCCGCCATGCGCCAGCGCCTCGCCATCCTCCGGCGCGGGGAGGACATGGAGCCCGGCGGGTTCCCGGCGCTGAACGGGACGCGGGGCGGACCAGGGCGGTAGGCGGCGGTGTGGTGAGGGTGGTGCGGCGGCGGGATCGAATCTGAGGAGGTGGATTTCTTCAGCGTTGGGGCTCGCCAGGAGCCCGCGAGCATTCGATGGCGATATCCGGCCGGTGGCGCATCACGTAATCGTATCGGTCGGCCCCCTTCCTCACGCTGAGTGGCTGGCCGTCTGCATACGCCGCGAAGCCGGGATCACCGAAGTCGTTCAAGTTGCGCTCCGCCAGCGCTCGGTCGATGCAACGGTTCCGCTCACTCGTCCTTGCCACGATTGGAACCTCCCAACTAGGCGGTTCCCCAGGTCCTCTCCCCGGGGTGGGCAGGCTCACGGCGAATGGAGAGGCATCCGAAGCATGCTGCCCATGAACACAGGCTGCCAAGAGAACGGAGGCGAAACCCAATGCACACGCCCGCATGCGGCGCATGTTGCGCCCGGTGGATGCCTCAGGCAAGCAGCGTGTGGGGAAGCCCTTTCCAACTGCGCAAAGGCGCGCACGGACGATTGGGGTTGCACGATCGGACCGTAACGCATATGTTACGCCCGTGCCGCGTGCCAAGACGGGGTTCGACAAGTACGTTCGCGCCCGCATGCAGGACCGGGAGTTCGCCTCCGCCTACAAGGGGGCCCGGGCCGAGATCGACGCGATCGACCGCCTCATGCGGCGGATCGATGTCGCCCGTGCGCGCGCAGGCTTGAGCAAGGCCGACCTGGCTCGCCGCGCCAGTGCGCCCCAGGAGTCCGTTCGACGCCTTCTTACCGCGAAGAAGAGCAACCCGACGCTCCAGACGGTCGTTCGCCTTGCGCAGGCCGTGGGCCTACGCGTCGAGCTCGTCGGGGCGTCGGTGTCGGGTCGGCGTCGCCGCGCAGCGGCTCACGCCTGACCTCAGGGTGCTACGCTTCGCGGGTTC
>DATDDC010000294.1:0-16932 GCA_036523995.1 Anaeromyxobacter sp. | reverse complement strand
GGGCGCCGGGACCTTCCACGTCTCGGGGTGCTCCGCCTTCCTGCGCATGGCAGCGCGGGGCGAGCTCCGGGAGCTGCGCGTCGGCGGCGCGGAGGAGGCCGGGGCGAGGACGGCGAGGACGCCGGCGGCGAGGAGGGCGCGGCGGCAGCGGCTCATGGCGATCGAGGGCGGCGAGGGCCCGGCGGCTTCACTGCACGGGCCCGAGGACCTGGTACACCTGCACGGGCGCGGTGCGGCCCTTCACGGTGCGTGCGCCGAGCTGCCGGTAGGCGAACTGGTTCCGGGTCCGCTCGAAGGTGGTGGGGCCCACGCAGATGGTGCCGGGCTCGGCGATGGACTCGAGCCGGGCGGCCACGTTCACGGCGTCCCCGAGCACGGTGTACTCGAGCCGCTCGGGCGTGCCGAAGTTCCCGGCCACGACGCGTCCGGTGTTGACGCCGATGCGGACGGTGAGGCGCCGGTCGGCCTGGAGCCGCGCGTTGAGCTGCCCGAGGCGATCGAGCATGCGCGTGGCGCAGCGGACGGCCCGGACCGGATCGTCCGGGTGGGGCACCGGGACGCCGAAGATGGCCATGAGCCCGTCCCCCATGAACTTGTCGAGCGTGCCGCGCTCCTCGAAGATGGCCTTCGTCATCTCGGAGAGGTACTCGCGCAGGAGCTGGGCGAGCTCGAGCGGGGGGAGCCGCTCGGTGAGCCCGGTGAAGCCGCGCACATCCGAGAAGAGCATGGTCGCCTCCTCGCGGACGGTGACCGCGAGGGGATCCTGGTCCATCTCGGTCTGGGACAGGATGAGCCCTGCGACGTCGGGGGAGAAGTGGCGGAGGAGCTTCCGCCGCTGGGCGTCGACGGTGCGGGCGCGGTCGGCGAAGCGCGCGCGCTCCACGGCCAGCGCCGCCTGGTAGGCGACCACCGTCACGAGCTCGAGGTCGTCCTCGGTGAACGGATCCACGATGCCGCGGTCCAGCACGAACATGCCGAGCATCCGGTTCTCCGCCCACATCGGCACGCTCATGCAGGAGCGGATGCCCTGGAGGAACACGGAGTGCGCGGCCTGGAAGCGCTGGTCCTGCTGCGCGTCCATGACGAGGAGCCCGGCCCGGCTCGCCGCGGCGGCGGCCACGACGCTCCCCGAGATGCGCGGCGGCGAGTCCTCCGGGAAGTGCGCGCGCGGCACGAGCGAGCCGTTCTCGTCGAGGAGGAGGAGCGAGGAGCGCTCCGCGCGCACGGCGCCCGCCACCGTGGCGAGGATGCGCCCCAGGCACTCGTCGAGGCCGGTCGCGTCGACCAGGGCGCGCCCGATGGCCTGGAGCGCGGCGAGCTGCCGGCGGGCGGGGTCGGCCTGTTCCGACGGGGCCGACACCATCTTCTCGACGTCGGCGAGGTAGACCGCCTGGGCGCCCTGCGGGATCGGTCCGCCCGCCGGCGAGGCGCGATGCTCGCCGCGGATCGTTCCCGCGGTGCGCCCGAAGGCCACCTGCGAGCCGTTCTGGACGCGCGCCTCGCGGATGCGACGGCCGTCGAGGAAGGTGCCGTTGCGGCTGTCGAGGTCCACGAGCCAGGTCTCGTCGCCCCGGCGCTCCACCAGGGCGTGTCGGCTCGAGATCCACGGATCCGGGATGATGACGTCGCACCCCTCGGAGCGGCCGACGACCGTCGGGTCCTTCATGAGGAAGAACACCGTCCCGGCGCTCACGCCGGTGACGACGAGGAGCTCGGCCATGCCTGGCCTCCGGCTGCGTGCATCTTATCCGTCCCGTCCTGCGCGCATCGTCACCCTTTTCCGGGACGAGGATTCGAGAGGCGGGTAGCGGGGATGGCTGCGGGCGTCGTCCGAGAACGCCCACCTTCATGGCTCACCCCGTGCCTCTCCCCGGGGCGCCGCCCGGGAGGGCGAAGCTCTTCGAGACGCGCATCTCGTTAGGCGGCGCGGCCGCCCGGTGCCGCGCCCGTGCGGGACTCCGGATGATCCGCGCGCCTTTTCGCGGTAATTCCCTCCTGTCCGATGGAAGCGTCGCTCCGAAAGACCCTGGACGAGCTCCCCTCCGAGCCCGGCTGCTACCTCATGAAGGACCGCCGGGGCGAGGTGGTCTACGTCGGCAAGGCGGCGAGCCTGCGCTCGCGCGTGCGCCAGTACTTCGACGCGGGGGGCGGCGACGACCGGATCTTCATCCCGCTGCTGGAAGACCTGCTCGGCGACATCGAGGTCATCGTCACGCGCTCCGAGAAGGAGGCGGTGCTCCTCGAGAACGAGCTCATCAAGAAGCACCGGCCGCGCTTCAACGTGCGGCTCCGGGACGACAAGGACTTCATCGTCCTCCGCCTCGACGAGCGCCACCCGTACCCTCGCCTCGAGGTGCGCCGCGCGCGCGAGAAGCGCGTCGCAGGAGCGCGCACCTTCGGGCCGTACTCCTCGGCGTCGTCGATCCGGGAGACGCTCCGGATCGTGAACCGCCACTTCCAGCTCCGCACCTGCACCGACCACGTCTTCGATCACCGGAAGCGGCCCTGCATCCTGTACCAGATCCACCGCTGCCCGGCGCCCTGCGTCTACGACATCCCCGAGGCGGAATACCGGCAGTCCGTCGAGGACGCGGTCGAGTTCCTGGAGGGCCGGGAGAGCGAGCTCGTCGAGCGGCTCCGCGCCCGCATGGAGGAGGCCGCCCAGGCGATGCGCTACGAGGAGGCGGCGCGGCTGCGAGATCAGCTCCAGGCCGTGGAGCGGAGCCTGGAGAAGCAGCGCGTCCTCATGGCCGATCGGGCGGACCGCGACGTCCTCGGCATCTACCGCGAGGGGCCGGACCTCGTCGTGCAGGTGCTCTCCATGCGCGCGGGGAAGCTCCAGGACTCGCGCAGCTACCCCTTCCGCGAGCAGGAGTTCCCCGAGGCGGAGATCCTCTCCTCGTTCCTGTCGCTCTACTACGAGCAGAATCCGGCGCCGGACGAGGTGCTCGTGCCCGTCGAGCCCTCGGCGGCGGAGGCGCTCGCCGACGTGCTCTCCGAGCGGCGCGGCAAGAGGGTGCGCCTCGTCACGCCCCAGCGCGGCGCCAAGGCCGACCTGCTCGACGTGGCCGCCCGGAACGCCGAGCAGGGCTTCCGGAACTGGCACGAGAAGGACGAACGGCGGGAGAAGGCGCTCGGCGCGCTGGTGCGCTCGCTCCACCTCTCGCGGCCGCCGCGCTGGATCGAGTGCTACGACATCTCCACCTTCCAGGGCGCGCTGGCGGTGGGCTCCGGCGTCTCCATGAAGGACGGCGAGCCGGACAAGGAGAACTACCGCCGCTACAAGGTGAAGGGCGTCGCCGGCCAGGACGACTATGCCATGCTCCACGAGGTGATCACGCGGCGCCTCAAGCGGGCCATCGCGGAGGCGTGCTTCCCGGAGCTCATCGTCATCGACGGAGGAAAGGGCCAGCTCAACGCGGCGCTCGCCGCGGCCAAGGACCTCGGGGTCGGGACCTCGCCGGTGACCGGCATCCCGGGGGCGCCCTTCGTGGAGATGGTCGGGCTCGCCAAGAGCCGGCTCGTGGACGCGGCCGCGCTGGGCACCGCGCGCGTCATCGGCCGGCGGGCGCGCCGGTCGAGCGCCTCGGGAGCGCGGGCGGAGGCGCTCGCCGACGCCGCCGAGTCGAGCGAGGCGGGCTTCGTCTCCGAGCTGGCGAGGAGCCCGGAGCGGGTGTTCCTGCCGGGGAGGAAGGACCCCGTCGTGCTGCGCCAGAACTCCGCGGAGCTGTTCCTGCTCGCGCGGCTGCGCGACGAGGCGCACCGCTTCGCCATCACCTTCCACCGCAAGCTCCACAGGGAGCGGAACTTCCAGAGCGTGCTCGAGGAGATCCCGGGCATCGGCGAGGGCCGCAAGCGCGCCCTGCTCCGGCACTTCGGGTCGCTCCGCCGGATCAAGCAGGCGGCCGCGGCGGAGATCGCGGAGGTGGAGGGCTTCGGGCCGAAGCAGGCGCAGGCCGTCTTCGAGTTCTTCCACCGGCCCGAGGAAGCGGCGACCGGAACGGCGCCCGAGGACGCCATCCCGGCCGGCGAGCCCGTCAGCGAGGCCGACATCGACGCGGCCCTCGCGGACGAGGCGCAGGGCGCCGGCTAGATCGGGAACGCCGGCTTGCCTGCCGCGCGCATCTCGCTTAAGCAAGGAGACCGCTCCAGCCCGATTTCGGCCGTTCCCACGCGGGAGAACGACATGCGCATCGCGGAAGACATCACCAGGACGATGGGCAACACGCCGCTCGTGCGGCTCAACCGCGTCATGGACGGCGCCAAGGCCACGGTGGTGGCGAAGCTCGAGATGCGGAACCCGGCCGGCAGCGTGAAGGACCGCATCGGCGTCTCGATGATCGAGGCGGCCGAGCGCTCCGGAAAGATCGGGAAGGAGACGATCCTGCTCGAGCCCACCTCCGGGAACACCGGCATCGGCCTCGCCTTCGCCGCGGCGGCCAAGGGCTACAAGCTCGTCCTCACCATGCCCGAGACGATGAGCATGGAGCGCCGCAAGCTCCTCTCGGTGCTCGGGGCCCAGCTCATCCTCACGCCCGGCAGCGAGGGCATGAAGGGCGCCATCAAGCGCGCCGAGGACATGGCGGCGCAGGACAAGCGCTACCTCATCCTCCAGCAGTTCGAGAACGCGGCGAACCCGGAGATCCATCGCAAGACGACCGCCGAGGAGATCTGGAACGACACCGACGGCAAGGTCGACGTCGTCGTGTCGGGCGTGGGGACGGGCGGCACGATCACGGGCGTCGCCGAGGTCATCAAGCAGCGCAAGCCCTCCTTCCGCGCCGTCGCCGTCGAGCCCAAGGACTCGCCGGTCCTCTCCGGCGGCAAGCCCGGCCCGCACAAGATCCAGGGCCTCGGGGCCGGCTTCGTGCCGAAGGTGCTCAACACCAAGATCCTGGACGAGACCATCCAGGTCTCGAACGAGGACGCGGGCGCCATGGCGCGCCGCGTGTGCAAGGAGGAGGGCATCCTCGCCGGCATCTCCTGCGGTGCCGCGGTGTGGGCCGCTCGCGAGGTGGCCCGCCGCAAGGAGAGCGAGGGCAAGCTCATCGTGGTGGTGCTGCCCGACACGGGCGAGCGCTACCTCTCCACCTGGCTGTTCGAGGAGGGGAAGTGAGCTCCACGCCGAAGACCCCGGCCATCGATCTGGTCGCGCTCGCGCCGGTGGTCGACGAGCTGTGCAAGGACTCGAAGGAGCTGGCCCGCTTCCCGGGCGGGAAGCTCGTGCTGCCGTCGCGCGACGCGGTGATCCAGGTGGTGGAGGACCTTCGCTCGGTGCTCTTCCCCGGCTACTTCGGCACGAGCGACCTCAACGACGAGAGCCTGCACTACTTCGTGGGCGCGACGCTGGCGCGGGCCATGCGCGCGCTCGAGGAGCAGGTGCGGCGGGGCGTGGCCTTCGGCGAGCGGCACGACTACGAGACGTGCGATCACTGCGCCGAGTTCGCGCAGCAGGTGACGAAGCAGTTCCTGGCGCGGGTGCCGGCCATCCGGCGGCTCGTCCGCTCCGACGTCGAGGCTGCCTACGAGGGCGACCCGGCGCTGAAGAGCCGCGACGAGGCCATCTTCGCCTACCCGGGCATCTTCGCGGTCACGAACCAGCGCATCGCCCACGAGCTGAACGTGCTCGAGGTGCCGCTCATCCCGCGCATCATCACGGAGCACGCCCACACCATCACCGGCATCGACATCCACCCCGGCGCGGCCATCGGCGAGAAGTTCTTCATCGACCACGGCACCGGCGTGGTGGTGGGCGAGACCGCCGTCATCGGCGACCGCGTGCGCCTCTACCAGGGCGTGACGCTCGGCGCGAAGAGCTTCCCGCTCGACGAGAACGGGAATCCCATGAAGGGGATCCCGCGGCATCCCATCGTGGAGGACGACGTGGTCGTCTACGCCGGCGCCACCATCCTCGGGCGCATCACCATCGGCAAGGGCTCCTCGGTGGGCGGGAACGTCTGGCTCACCTCGAGCGTGCCTCCGGGGACCCGCGTCACGCAGGCCGAGGTCCGCGACCTGCGCCACTCGCACGGCTCCGGCATCTGAGTGGCCCACCACCCCTGGCACGACGTCGAGCTGCCCCGGTTCGTGGAGGAGCCGGTCCCGGCGGTGATCGAGATCCCCACCGGCTCGAAGGTGAAGTACGAGCTGGACAAGAAGTCGGGGCTCCTCGTGGTGGATCGCATCCTCTTCTCGGCCGTGCACTATCCGGCGAACTACGGCTTCGTCCCGCGCACCTACTGCGACGACGGCGATCCGCTCGACGTGCTCGTGCTCTGCTCGGAGCAGATCCAGCCCCTCGCCATGATGCGCGCCAAGATCATCGGCGTCATGAAGATGCGGGACGACAAGGGCGAGGACGACAAGCTCATCGCCGTCTCCGCCGACGATCCGAACTTCTCCGACTACTCCGACGTCTCGGAGATCCCGGCCCACCGCCTCCGCGAGCTGAAGCGCTTCTTCGAGGACTACAAGGCCCTCGAGAACAAGAAGGTGCTCGTGGCCGAGCCGCAGGGGCGCTCGGAGGGGCTGCGGGTCCTGCGCGACGCCATCCGCCTGTACGACCGCGAGAAGGAGCGGCTCCGCGGCGAGAAGGAGCCTCCCCCGGCGCGGACCGCGAGGCGCGCCGCCCGGGCCCGCGGCCGGCGCTGACCGGGCCGAATCCTTCCCGCGCCGACCGGCTCGAACGAGGCCGAGATGCCGATCTACGAATACGCCTGCAGCCGCTGCGGCAAGAGCTTCGAGGAGCTCATCATCCGCAGCTTCGACGCGGACGAGGTGAAGTGCCCGTCCTGCGGCACCCGCGAGGTCTCGCGCAAGATGTCGCGGCCGGCCGCGGCCCGCGTGGGCGGAGGCTCGGGCGGCGACTTCGCCGCCGCGTCGCCCGCGTGCGGCCCGGTGGGCTGAAGCCTCTAGCGCTCGCCCGGTCGGGCGATATCCTCCTACACCGGCCGTTCCCTGGGACCCCGACCGGCCTCGCGGTAGACTTCCGTCCGCGTGGCCCGCACCCAACGCGCCGTCGACTACACGCTCGAGTTCGTGGCGGACGTCCTCGCCCGCGCGGGGATCCTCACGGACGATCAGCGGCGCACCGCCTTCGCCCGCGAGAACGTGCAGCGCGCCCGGCTCCTGCGGGACCAGGCGGTCCGCTCCGGCGGCCGCGCCCTGCGCCGCGCCGAGATCTCCCCGGTGGAGGTCCTGGCCTCGTTCCAGTTCCCGGACGCGCGGCGCGAGGCCGAGCTCGTGGACGAGGACAAGGCCACGCAGGCCGTGGCCGAGGCCCTCGGGATCCCGTACCGCAAGATCGATCCGCTGAAGCTCGACGCGCAGCTCATCACGCGGACGCTCTCGAAGCCCTTCGCGCGCAAGCACGCGGTCCTGCCGCTGGAGCGCAGGAACGGCGCCCTGGTGGTGGCCTCGGCGAACCCCTTCGATCGCGAGCTCTTCGAGAACCTGCGCGGCCTCACGGGATCGGAGATCGAGCCCGTGCTCTCGGCGCCCTCCGACATCCACCGCGCCATCGCCGAGGTCTACGGCTTCCGCCAGCAGATCAGCGACGCGCACGTCCAGCTGAAGGACGCCGCCGCCGCGCCCGACGTCACGAACCTCGAGCAGTTCGTGAACCTCTCCGGCATCGACGCCCTGGAGGCCTCCTCGGAGCCCGTCGTCGCGGCCGTCGAGTACCTCCTCCACTACGCCTTCGAGCAGCGCGCGAGCGACATCCACATCGAGCCGCGCCGGGAGGAGTCGATCATCCGGATGCGCATCGACGGCGTGCTGCACCCCATCCACCGCATCCCCAAGATGGTCCACGGCGCCATCGCCAACCGCTTCAAGATCATGAGCCGGCTCGACATCGCGCTGAAGCGGCCGCAGGACGGGCGCATCCGCACGGCGCGCGGCGACGCCGAGATGGAGCTCCGCGTCTCGACCATCCCCACGACCTTCGGCGACAAGGTCGTGGTCCGCGTGCTCGATCCCAACGTCCTCGTCCGCGACCTCTCCGAGCTGGGATTCCTCCCCGACGAGCGGGACGCCTTCGAGCGCTGGCTCGTGCGCCCGCACGGGCTCGTCCTCGTGACCGGCCCGACGGGCAGCGGCAAGACCACGACGCTCTACTCGGCGCTGCAGGCGCTCGCCTCGCCCGAGGTCAACGTCGTCACCATCGAGGATCCCATCGAGATGGTGCACGAGGACTTCAACCAGATCGCCGCCAACCCGAGGACGGGGACGAGCTTCGCCGACGCCCTCCGCCACGTGCTGCGGCAGGATCCGGACGTGGTCATGGTCGGCGAGGTGCGGGACGGCGAGACCGCCGCGCAGTCGGTCCAGGCGGCGCTCACCGGGCACCTGGTGCTCACGACGCTGCACACGAACGACACCGTCGGCGCCATCGCGCGCCTGCGCGACCTCGGCGTGCCCGGGTTCCTCATCGCGGCGACGCTCACCGGCGTCGTGTCCCAGCGGCTGGTGCGGCAGGTGTGCCCCTCCTGCACGGTGGACGTGCCGCTCACCGCGGACGAGGTCCACGCCCTGGGCGTGCCGCACCCGGAGGACTACGCGGGGAAGCTCGTGGCCCGGCGCGGCCAGGGCTGCACGAAGTGCCGGTACACCGGCTACTACGGCCGCTCCGGCATCTTCGAGGTGCTCGGCGTGAACCCGCGCCTCCGCCACCTCGTCGCGGAGGGCGCGACGCCCGAGGTGCTGATGCGCACGGCGCGCCAGGACGGGCTCCGCTCGCTCCGCGAGCACGCGGTCCGCAAGGTCGCCTCGGGCGCGACCTCCTTCGAGGAGGCCATGCGGGCGACGGCGGACGTGGAGGGCGCGCCGTGAGCGTCGCCGGGGAGATCGCGGAGCTCTGGTCCGCCGGGACGCCCATCGTCTACCTCGTCACGTCGGAGGAGGAGCGCGCCATCGGCTTCTGCCAGGCGGCGGCGTCCTCGTTCGACGCCCAGGCGCTGGTGTGGTCCACGGCCCGCGGCCTCGAGGGGATCAACCCCGGGGCGAAGGAGCCGGCCGCGTTCCTCGACGCCTTCGCCCGCGCGCCGGCGCCGGCGCTCGCCGTGGCGCTCGACCTGCACCTCGCCCTCCGCGACCCGCTCGTGGCGAGGAAGCTGCGGGACCTCCTGCCGAAGCTCGCGGGGGAGGGGCACTGCATCGCCATCGTGGCGCCGCGCCTGGAGGTGCCGGAGGGGCTCGCCGGCGACGTCGCCGTGGTGCGCCCGCCGCTCCCCGACGACGCCGAGCTGGCGGTGCTCCTCGACGCCGTGCAGGCGGGCATCGCGCACCCGAAGAAGCCCGCACCGGTCGCGCCCGAGGTGCGCCACCGCGCCCTCGTGGCGGCGCGCGGCCTCTCCGAGTCGCAGGCCCGCCGCGCCTTCACCCGCGCCCTGCGGCGCGACGCGACGCTGGGCCACGAGGGCGCGGCCATCATCGCGGAGGAGAAGAAGCGGCTCCTCTCGCGCGATCTCGGCCTCGAGCTCGTCGAGGCGCCCGATCGGCCCGAGGACATCGGCGGGCTCTCCGGGTTCAAGGCGTGGATGGAGGAGCGCGCGCTCGCCTTCGACCCCGACGCCTCCCGCTACGGCCTCCCGCCGCCGCGCGGGGTGCTCCTCGTGGGCGTCCAGGGCTGCGGGAAGTCCCTCGCCGCGAAGGCCGCGGCCGCGCGGCTGGGCGTCCCCATCCTGCGGCTCGATCTGCCGCGCGTGCTCGGGGCGAGCGGCGCCGAGGAGAGCCTGCACCGCGCCCTCGAGGCCGCCGAGGCGCTCGCACCGGTGGCCCTCTGGGTGGACGAGATCGAGAAGGGCTTCGCCGGCTCCTCGCCCGCCGACGGCGCGGACCCCCGCGCCGCCCGGCTCCTCGGCGCGTTCTCGACCTGGCTCCAGGAGCGGCGCGGCCCCGTGTTCGTGGTGGCCACCGCCAACGACGTGTCGCGCCTCCCGCCGGAGCTGCTGCGGCGCGGCCGCTTCGACGAGCTGTTCTTCGTGGATCTGCCCGACGCCGAAGCCCGCCGCGAGATCCTGTCGCTCCACCTGAAGCGCCGCGGGCGCGATCCAAGGAACGTGGACGTGGCCGCCATCGCCGACCTGAGCGGCGACTTCTCCGGCGCCGAGCTCGAGCAGGTCGTGGTGGGCGCGCTCCACCGGGCCTACGCGCTCAGGCGCGACGTGGAGACCGGCGACCTGCGCCGCGTGGCCCAGGACGTGGTGCCGCTCTTCAAGACGTACGAGGAGCAGATCAAGGCGCTGCGGGAGTGGGCGCGGGGGCGGGCCCGGGTGGCCGGGAGAGCGGGGGCGGTCGTCGACCTCTTCCGCCAGGCGGGCTCCTAGCCCTTTCGCGCGGCACCTCGTCGCCAGCGGCGCTCCGCGGGCCGGGCCTGAAGGCCCCTGCCGGGGAGCTCCGCGGGATCACGCGGCGTCCCACCACACCCGCACTTTCCTGCACCCGCAGCGAACCCTCGCGGACGCCCGAGGCACATACCCGCGGTGCGGGGCTGCCGCGATCTCCGCGGCGCGCTTCCGCGCTCGATGGAAAGAGACACCATGACTCGCATGAATTCCGGGATGGCGCGGTGGCTCATCGCCGCTGCGCTCGCCTTCGCCGCGCCGAGCGCGCTCGCGCAGGGCGTCGTGGCGCAGACGCTCTCCGACGGCGCGGTAGGCGCGCTCTACGGCAGGGACGCGGCGCGGACGGTCACCGCCTACGCGACGCAGAGCCGATCTCCCACGACGGGGCAGGCCGAGACGTTCCTCTTCTTCGAGATCGACGAGCCGTACTCCGGGTTCCCCTGGGGCACGACGAACGTCCTGTTCGGATCCGGGCTCATCCCGAACGCCGACCTCCAGAGCGACGGGCTCGGCAAGCTCGTCCTCGACACCGACACCTCCTCGAACCCGGCGTTCACCACGTACGCCTGCCCGAACCCTCCGAACCCGGAGCCTCCCTATTGCATCCCCGTCGAGAACGCGGGGCGCGTGCAGATGACGCTCTCGCATTCCAGCGCGATGCCCGTCTTCCACGAGAACGGCCAGTGGACCTTCGACTTCGGGAACGTCCAGCTCGTGCAGACCGGGACCGGGGAGCTCGGGTCGGCGACCGGGGAGGGTAGCGTCGCCGGCTTCCCGTTCCCGGCGGGCGCGACCGGGAGCATCGGCACGAACCGGGAGGTCGTCGTCGTCATCCAGCAGGGGCCCTGAAGTGCCGACGGCAACCGGGAGACACACATGAAATCCTTCGCATCGTTCGTCATCGCAGCGCTCACGGCGATCTCGCCCGGAATCTCTCACGCAAGCGGCCAGCTCTCGTTCGGAATCACCGCGCCGTACACGAAGGTCGGCGGCGCGGCCCCGCTGTGGAACCCATCGCAGACCCACGCCGCGGTGAGCGGCAATGACGTGTACGTCGCCTACGGCGAGACGACGGCCTCCGGAGACGAGGAGGTGCTGGTCGGGCACAGCGCCGACGGCGGGCTCACCTGGGATGCCGGGACGGTGGTCGCGCACGGGCCCAGCCTGGTCCCGACCGGCGCCATCGCGATCGGGCCCGACCCGCTCGCGCCCGGCGCGCAGATCGTTCACGTCGTCTTCGGCACGATGACCGACGCGTACGGCAACGGCACCATCTCGTACATGCACCTCCGCAGCGGCGCCTGGAGCGCGCCCGTCGTCGTGAACGTGAACCCGGCGACCGCGGACAGCGGCGCCGTCGCGGTCGACGGCGGCGGCGGCCTCTACATCGTGTGGGCGGACGCCACCGGGATCTACACCAGCCGCAGCGGCGACGGCGGAGACGGCTTCTACGTGCTCGGAGAGAACGTCGTCCAGGGGGGCTCGCGCCCCAGCGTCGCGGCTGACTCGATCGGCGACCAGTTCGTCGCGTGGGCGGACGATGCGGGCGTCTGGTTCTCGAGCCGCAGCTACCGCGGCTTCACCTTCGGGGCGCCGGTGTACGCCGGAAACGGCCAGAAGGGCGGCTCGCCGGTGCTCGTCGCCCTCGACGCGAACCGCATGTACATCGGCTACGACTGGGGGATGGCGCTCGGGGAGTTCGGCATCGCGCTCTCCACGTCGACGGACGGCGGCGCGACCTTCACGAGCCGCAACGTGGTCGTGGGCCAGACCGGCCACGTCGGGCTCGCGGTGAGCTCCACCGGCGTCATCAGCCTCGCCAACGACTCGAGCGGCGTCGTCGTGCAGCGGAGCACGAACGGCGGCGCGACCTGGACGGCGCCGGTGACCGTCGCCTCCGCCGGGAGCGAGTACCCGTCCCTCGCCCTGGCTTCCGGTAAGCTCGTCGTCGCGTACGACAAGCAGCCGGGGCAGGCCGTGTACGCCACGAAGGAGAAGTAGCGCGGAGAGGCTCGCGCGCCGGGTCTCCGGCCCGGCGCGCGGGCTGCATCGGGAGGCGGTTCGCGGTGACCCGTAAGGCGGTACGCCCACACGGGCCGCTGAGCTAGAACGGCCGCATGGCGAGAACCCGTGCGCGGACCACCCCCGCGGTCGAGATCCACCCCCTCACCCCCGCACGGTGGCCCGATCTCGTGAAGCTCTTCGGCCCCCGCGGCGCCTGCGCCGGCTGCTGGTGCATGTGGTGGCGGCTGCCGCGGGCCGAGTTCGACGCGGGCACGGGCGACGGCAACCGGAGGGGGCTCGAGCGCTACGCGAGGGCCGGCCACGTCCCCGGCCTCCTCGCGTACCAGGCGGGCGAGCCGGTGGGCTGGGTCGCCATCGAGCCGCGCGGCGCGTATCCGCGGCTCGCTCGCTCGCGCACGCTCGCGCCCGTGGACGACGCGCCGGTCTGGTCCATCACCTGCTTCTTCGTGGCGCGCCCTCACCGGGGCAGGGGGCTCACCCGGGCGCTCATCGAGGCGGCGCTGCGTCACGCGAGGGCGGGCGGCGCGCGCGTCGTCGAGGCGTACCCGGTCGACCTCCGGAAGAAGGTCGCCGACGCGTTCGTCTACCACGGCGCCGCGTCGACGTTCCGCGCGCTCGGGTTCGAGGAGGCGGCCCGGCGCAGCCCGAGCCGGCCCATCATGCGGCGCGCGCTGGCGCCTCGCCGCGGGATCAGAGGCCGAGCAGCCGCAGGATCGCGGGCAGGAGCAACGTCGTCGCGAGGGCGTTGAGGCCCATCCCCAGGCCGGAGAACGCTCCCTCGCGCTCGCCGAGCTGGAAGGCGCGCGCGGTACCGATCCCGTGCGAGGTGACGCCGAGCGCGAAGCCGCGCGCCGCAGCGTCGCGCACGCGCACGATGCGGAGCAGGGCCGGCCCCGCGACCCCTCCCAGGATGCCGGTGAGGATCACCAGCGCCGCCGTGAGGGAGGGGAGCCCGCCGATCTTCTCCGCGATCCCCATGGCCACCGGCGCGGTGGTGGACTTGGGCGCGAGCGACGCGATCGTGGGGCGCGACGCGCCGAGCAGCCAGGCGGTCCCGGCGGCGCTGATCACCGCCGTGGCGGAGCCCGCGAGGAGCGCGGCCCCGAGGCGAAGCGCGCGGGCCCGCACGTTCCGGAGCTCGCGGTGGAGCGGGAGGGCGAGGGCGACGATGGCGGGCCCGAGCAGGAAGTGCACGAACTGCGCGCCCTCGAAGTAGTCGCCGTAGGGCGTTCCGCTCGCCGCGAGGACGGCGATGAGGAGGGCGACCGCGACGAGCACGGGGTGCGCGAGGGGGTGGCGGCGCAGGCGCGCGTGGAGCGCGTCGGCGAGGACGTAGGCCACCACCGTGAGGGCGAGCCACAGGAGCGGCGTCTGGGCGAGGTAGACCCAGATCTCCGCGAGCCTCGTCCCCATCATGGCTCCCCCTCCCCGCGCTCGTCGCGCGGCGACCCGCGCTGCGCGAGCCAGCCCGTCACGGCCAGCGTGGCGGCCGTGCTGGCGACGAGGGACACCGCGATCGGCAGCCACTCCGCGGCGAGCCGCGATGCGTGAAGGATCACGCCCACGCCGGCCGGCACGAAGAGGAGGGACAGGTGAGAGAGGAGCCCGTTGGCGACGGTGCGGAGGCCGTCCTCGCTGGAGCCCCGGAGCTCCAGCGCCCCGAGGAGGAGGGCCATCCCGATGACGGGGCCGGGCACCGGGAGGCGCAGCGCGCGGCTCAGCACCTCGCCGGCGAGCTGGAACGACAGGAGGACGGCGAAGCCGCTGAGCAAGGGGAGCTCCTCCCGGGCGCGGTCAGCTTCCGGCCAGCGCCCGCAGCACGTGGTCGTGCACGAGCCCGTTCGACGCCACGCAGTTCCCGGAGGCGTGCGTCGCGCGTCCGCCGAGATCGGTGAACCGGCCCCCCGCCTCCTCCACGAGGACCCGGAGCGCGGCGATGTCCCAGATCTGCACGCCCGCCTCGACCCAGGCCTCCGCCTTGCCCTGCACGACGAGCGCGCACCCCGCCAGGTCGCCGTAGCACCGCGCCGTCTGCGCCGACACCGCCAGCCCCGCGACGCGCTCGAGGAGCGGCGGCCGGAAGAGCTCGTAGGGCTCCCCCAGCGAGAGCGTCGCGTCCTCCCACGCGCCGATCCGCGAGACTTGGAGCCGCACCGCCTCCGCCTCCCCGGCGCGCATCCAGGCGCCGAGGCCCTTCGCCCCCCAGTAGGTCTCGCCCAGCGCGGGCAGCGCCATCGCGCCCGCCACGACCTCGCCCCGATGCTCGAGCGCGACGAGGGCGCCCCAGAAGCCGCGGCCGCGGGTGAAGCCCTTCGTCCCGTCGAGCGGGTCGACGATCCAGCGCGTCTCCGCGCTCCCGGCGTGCGCGCCGGTCTCCTCGCCCAGGAAGGCATGGTCCGGGAAGGCCTCGCGGACGATCGACAGGATGGCCGCCTCCGAGTCGCGGTCCGCCTGCGTGACGGGCGTCCGGTCGGGCTTCCTCTCCACCCGGACGCCGCGCCGGAAATGGGCGAGGCTCGCCGCCGACGCCGCCAGGGCGGCGCGCCGGGCCACGTCCATGGCGTTCGCGAGATCGATGTCGGGCATGCGGCGAAGTCTAAGGCCGCTGCCGGCCGCGCAGCCCGAAAAAGGAAACGGCGGCCGCGAGGGCCGCCGTCGAAGAGTGAACTGCTCGTGCGAGCGAAGGGCCAGCCGGATGAGGCTGGCCCGGAGCGAGCGGGGGTCCGGGGGGCGCGGCTGCATCGCGCCCCCCGGCATGATGTTCGCTACTTCTTCAGCCGCATGTCGCCGGTCTTGAGGTACCGGGTGTGGAAGGCGAACGCCTCCTCGAACATGTGCGGCGAGTGGAGGCCGGCGCTCGGGCTCTTCATGGCGCGCTTGAAGTAGTCCCACAGGAGCGGGCGGAACTCCGGCGCGGCGGCCTTCTCGATGATCTCCTTCGCCTTCTCCTTCGGGCTGCGGCCGCGGAGGTCGGCGAAGCCGTACTCGGTCACGATGCCGTGCACGTCGTGCTCGGTGTGATCGATGTGCGTGGCGAACGGCACGATGGCCGAGATCTTCCCGTCCTTCGCCGTCGCGGGCGACATGAAGATCGTGTAGGCCGAGTTGCGGGCGAAGTCGGCCGACCCGCCGATGCCGTTCTCGATGCCCTTGCCCACGATGTGCGTCGAGTTCACGTGGCCGTAGATGTCGGCCTCGACGAACCCGTTCATGGCGATGCAGCCCAGGCGCCGGATGACCTCGCAGTTGTTCGAGATCTCCTGCGGGCGCAGGATGATCTGCTTCCGGTACTTGTCGATGTTCTTGTTGAACCGGATCTGGCCCTCGGGCGACACGGAGAACGCCGTCGCGGAGGCGATGCGGAGCTTGCCGGAGTCGAGGAGGTCCAGCATGCCGTCCTGGATCACCTCGGTGTAGCTCGTCATGTTCTCGAAGTGGCCCTCGTTGAGGCCGACGAGCACGGCGTTCGCGATGTTGCCCACGCCCGACTGCAGCGGCGTGAGCGAGTTCGGCAGGCGGCCCGCCTTCACCTCGCCGTCGAGGAAGTCGAGGATGTTCAGCGCGATCTTCTTGTGCACCTCCTCGGGGGCCTTGAAGGGCGCGTTGCGGTCGGGGTTGCTCGTCTCGACGATGGCGACGACCTTGGAGACGTCGAGCTGCTGGTAGGCCGAGCCGACGCGGGCGTCCGCGGTGAGGATCGGGATGGGCTTGCGGTGCCCGTGCCGCGAATCCATCGAGATGAGGTCGTGCATCCCCTCGAGCCGCTCGTCCTGCCAGCTGTTCACCTCGAGGATGATCTTGTCGGCGTGCTCCAGGTACACGTTGTTGCCGCCCACCGACGACGCGAAGACGAGCGAGCCGTCCTCGCGGATCTTCGTCACCTCGATGAGCGCGAAGTCGATCCGGTTCCCGGGCCGGCCCTTGCCGTAGTAGCCGTACCGGACGAGCGTCCCGACGTGGGACAGGTGCATGTCCTGGTACTCCATCGCGCCGGCGTTGATCTTCTCGCGCGTGGTGGCGTCGCCCTGGTACGGGAAGCGGAACGCCTGGGCGTCGGTGATGGACATCGCGGTGTCCTGCTCCGGGCCGGTGGAGGCGCCGGTGAGGACGTCGAAGCGGAGGGACTTGCCCTTGAGCTTCTCGTCGAGCGCCCGCTTGGAGAGCTCGACGGGGACGGACTTCGGGTACCCCGCGCCGGTGAAGCCCGACATGCCGATCACGGCACCGTTCGGGATGAGCGCGGCGGCGGCCGCAGCGTCCATCACCTTGCCCTGGAGTCCCTTGTGAAGGATACGGTCCGACATTGGTGAAGCCTCCTGAAAGCTGAAGAAGTTCTGCTCGCGGGGGAAAGCCGGGAGGGAGCCCCGGTGGCTCCCTGGCTACCCAGATAGGCGCGCAACTTTAGCCAAGCGCTCCACGCGTGGGAAGCTCGAATCGAGCCGAGAGCCCCGGAATCACGACTCAAGAAGCGGATTCATCCGGTCGACGACGCCGCGCAAAGGTTGCGGCGCGGGGCCGGCCGCGAGCTCGCCGTCGGCGCCTTCCCGCAGGAAGTGCAGGT
>DATDDC010000293.1:0-4595 GCA_036523995.1 Anaeromyxobacter sp. | reverse complement strand
CGTGGCGGTAGAGCGTGAGGGTCTTCGCGCCCTTCGCGGCGATGTCCTTCACGATCTCGACCTTGTACTTCTCGCCCAGGCGCTCGAAGAGGCGGAGCGCCTCGTCCATCGAGACCTCCTCGCGGACGAAGGGCAGGTCCTCCCGGATGGCGTCGTTGGTGGCCCGCTCGATCTTCTCGAGGTCCTCGGGCGTGAACGGCGTCTCGCGGGCGAAGTCGTAGTAGAAGCCGTCCTCGATGGAGGGGCCGATGGTGACCTGGGTGCCCGGGTAGAGCTTCTGCACCACGCTCGCCATGACGTGGGCCGCGTCGTGGCGCGCCACCTCCAGCGCCTCCGGGCTCTTCGTGGTGACGACCTCGAGCTTCGCGTCGCGGTCGATCTTGCGGGAGAGGTCCACGGGCTCGCCGTCGAGCTTCGCGACGTACGCCGCCTTGGCGAGGCCCGCGCCGATGGACGTCTTCACGAACTCGAGGACGGTCGTGCCCCGCGGCGCCTCCTTCTGGCTGCCGTCGGGGAGTGTCACCTTCACGAGATCGGACATGGACGCGCTCGGCTGAGAGGACCGGAGGCGGGCCTACAGGGCCCGCACGGGTCGGCGCGAAGTGAGTAGCAGCCGGCCCGCCGCGACGCAAGGCGCGGGATCTCGCGTCGCTTCATGGCGTCCCCGCGAGCGCCCACTCCACCGCGGCGCGCGCGTGGAGCTCGGTCGTGTCGAAGAGCGGCGTGGCCAGATCCGCCTGGCTCACCAGGATGGAGAAGTCGGTGCAGCCCGCGATGACGCCCTGCGCGCCCTGCCCCGCCAGCGCCTCCACGATGGCGAGGAACCGCGCCTTCGAGGCCGGCTCCGCGCGGCCGAGCACGAGCTCCTCGAAGATGATGCGGTTCACCTCCCGGCGATCCTCGGGTCCGGGAACGAGGACCTCGAGGCCGTGCCGTTCCTCGAGGCGGCGGCGATAGAACTCCTCGTCCATGACGTAGCGCGTCCCGAGGAGCGCCACGCGCTCGAGGCCCGCCGCGCGCACCCGCTCGGCCGTGACGTCCACGATGTGGAGCAGCGGGATGCGGACCCCCCGCATCACCTCGTCCGCCACCTTGTGCATGGTGTTGGCGCAGATGAGGAGGACCTCGGCCCCCGCGCGCTCGAGCCCCAGCGCGGCGCGGTTCAGGATGGCGCCCGCCTCGTCCCAGCGCCCTTCCCGCTGGAGCGCCTCGATCTCCGCGAACTCCACGGAGGAGAGGATGCAGCGCGCCGAGTGCAGCCCGCCGAGGCGCTGGTGCACCATCTCGTTGATGAGCCGGTAATAGAGGAGGGACGACTCCCAGCTCATCCCGCCGATGAGGCCGATGGTCTTCATCGCCGCGATCTAGCGGCGGTGCGAGCGGCGCGCCCCGGTCACTTCCCCGGATCCTTCACGTCCTTCACCGAGTCGAACTCGACGTTGTAGTAGTGGCCGTCCTTCTTCTCGACCTTGCGCAGGTAGATGGTCTGCACGATGTCCCGGGTCTCGGGGTCGATGGAGATGGGCCCGCGCGGGCTGGTGAATCGCAGGCCCTTCAGCACCTCCATGGCCTTGTCGCCGTCGATCTTGCCCTGGAGCTTCTTCACCACCTCGAAGATGGCGGCCATGCCGTCGAAGCCCGCCGCGGTCATGAAGTTCGGACGGCCCTCGCCGGGGCCGACCTTCGCGCAGGCGGCGAGGAACGCCTCGTTCTCCTTCGACGGGTGGGCGGCCGAGTAGTGGAAGGACGTGATCATCCCCAGGGCCGCGTCGCCCATGGCGTCGAGGACGTGATCGTCGGTGATGTCGCCCGTGGCGATCACCTGGATGCCGGCCTCGGCGAGGCCGCGCTCGCGCGCGCCCTTCATGAAGGCGACGCCCTGCTCGCCCGCGGGGACGAAGACGAACACCGCCTGCGGATGCAGGTCCTTGATCCGCTGGATGAACGGGGCGAACTCCGGGTTGCGCAGCGGCGAGCGGATCGACTCCGTCACCGTGCCGCCCGCCGCGGCGAACGCCTTCTTGAAGGCGTTCTCGGAGTCGATGCCGGGCGCGTAGTCCGCCACGAGCGTCACGACGGACCTGATGCCGTTCTGCGCCGCCCAGGTGGCGATGGGGGCCGTGATCTGGGGCAGCGTCATCGAGAAGCGCGCGATGTAGGGGGACTTCGTCGTGACCACCGACGAGGCGGCGTTCATCACGATCATCGGCTTCTTCGCCTGGGTGGCCACGTCCGCGACGGCGAGGGCCTCCGGCGTGAGCCCGAACCCGGCGAGGAAGTCGACGCCGTCGCGCACGACCAGCTCCTGCGCGAGCCGCTTCGCCACCTCCGGCAAGGGCCCGGTCGTGTCCTTGCGGACGATCTCGATCTTCTTCCCCGCCACGCGATCGCCGTGGATCTTCACGTAGGCCTTCATCCCGAGCTCGATCTGGCGTCCGTAGTCGGCGAAGGGGCCCGTGAAGGGCGCGATGAGGCCGATCTTGATGACCTCCTCCGCCGAGGCGGTGGAGGCGGTGAGGGCGAGGCAGGCGGCGACGAGACGGGCTCGGTTCATGTGGGCTCTCCTTCCGACAGGAAGCGGGTCACCGCTCGCGTGAACGGCTCCGCCGCCTCGACGTTCGAGAGGTGCGCGGCGGGGAGCTCGACGTAGCGGGCGCCCGGGATGGCCTGCGCCAGGAAGCGGCCGTCGGCGGGCGGCGTCGCCGGGTCCGCGCTCCCGGCGACGACGAGCACGGGCGCGCGGATGGCGGGGAGGGTCGAGCGCTGGTCCATGTCGCGGATCGCTGCGCAGGCGCCGGCATAGCCCGCCGGCGGCGTCGCGAGAAGCATCGCACGGATCCGCTCGACCTCGGCGGGGCGCTCGGCGCGGAACCCCGGCGTGAACCATCGCTCCAGCACCGCGCCCGCCACGGCGATCATGCCGCCCTTCTCGACCGCGGCGATGCGCGCGTCCCAGCCGCCCGGCGGCGCGAGCCGGGCGGAGGTGTTCGCGAGGACGAGCCTGCGGATGCGCCCCGGCGCGTTCACGCCGAGCCACATGCCGATCATGCCGCCGAGCGAGAGCCCGCAGAAGGAGAACTGGGCCGCGCCGAGACGATCGAGCAGGGAGAGCACGTCGCGCCCGAGCGCGGCCACGTCGAAGGGCGCGGGAGAGACGCTCGACGCTCCGTGGCCCCGCAGGTCGTAGCGGAGCACGCGGAAGCGCCCGGCCAGCGCGGGGAGCTGCGGGTCCCACAGCCGGTGATCCGTGCCGAGCGAGTGCGAGAGCACGAGGACCGGCCCGCCGGCCCGCCCCTCGAGCACGTGGTGGAGGCGAACGCCGCCGAGGTCGGTGAAGGGCATGGCCGCTCCGTTGCTCAGCCGCGCTCGCGGGCCGCGAGGACCCGGTCGATGAGGAGGCTCGCCGCGCCGGTCGAGGCCTCGGGGTCGAGCGCGCGCTCCAGCGCCGCCGGCGAGAGCGCCGCCCGGATGGCCGGGTCCTCCGCCAGGACGGCCCGGAGCGCCCTCCCCTCGGCGTGCGCGCGGCGCACCGCCTCGGCCACGCGCGCGTGGGCGGCCTCCCGCCCCATCGTCTCCGAGAGCGCCGCGGCCACCGCGCCGGCCTGGATGCCGCCCCCGGCCAGCTCGAGGTTCCGCCGCATCCGGGCGGCGTCCACCTCGAGGCCTTCCACGACCTCGGTCACGCGCTCGAGCGCGCCCGCCGCCAGCATCGCGATCTCGGGGAGCGCTTCCCACTCCGCGTGCCAGCCGCCCAGGCCGCGCTCGTGCTCCTGCACCATCGCGCCGAGCACGGTCGAGACGAGCGCGGGCACGCGCAGCGCGGCCGCCCGCGCCACGGCGGCGCCCACGGGGTTCCGCTTCTGCGGCATCGAGGACGAGCCGCCGCGCCCGGGCGCCTCCGGCTCGGACGCCTCGCCGACCTCGGTCTGCATGAGCAGCGCGACGTCGGTCGCGATCTTGCCGAGGGTGCCGACGAGGAGCCCGAGCGCCGTCGCCACCTCGGCGAGGCGGTCGCGGTGCGCGTGCCAGGGGAGGTCGGGCACGGCGAGCCCGAGCGCGGCCGCGAGGGCGGCCTCGACCTCTGGCGCCGCGGGCCCGAGGGCGTCGAGGGTACCGACGGCCCCGCCGAGCTGCAGGACCGAGGCTTGCTTCCGCGCCTCCCTCACCCGGCGGCGATGCCGCTCGATCGCCGAGAGCCACCCCGCCACCTTGAGGCCCAGCGTCACGGGGGCCGCCTGCTGCAGCCAGGTGCGGCCGGCCATGGGCGTCCCGCGGTGCCGCTCCGCCAGCGCCGCCAGCGCCGCGGAGAGCCGCGCCAGATCGCCCTCGAGGACCTCGAGGCCGCCCCGGAGCTGGAGGACGAGCCCCGTGTCCTGGGCGTCCTGGCTCGTCGCCCCGCGGTGAACGTGCCGGGCCGCCGCGGGATCGACGCGGGCCACCGCGGCGGTGAGCGCCTTCACGAGCGGGATGGCGAGGTTCCCCGCGATCGCCGCCTCGCGCGCGAGGAGCCCCGGGTCGTAGAGGTCGGCCCGGCAGGCGGCCGCGATCGCCGCGGCGGCGTCGCGGGGGACGAGCCCGGCGGCCGCCTCCGCACC
>DATDDC010000292.1:0-17846 GCA_036523995.1 Anaeromyxobacter sp. | reverse complement strand
CTTGTCGAGGTTCTTGAACTTGTCGTGGAAGAAGTGGCCGGTGGCGCGGTGCAGCTCCGACTGCACCTCCTCCATGGTCATGTTGTCCGGCTTCATCACCGGCTCGACGAGGTTGTAGCGGCGGTAGTCGCGCGTGGCGACGCGCGACTCGAGCTGCGGGGCGATGTCCGCGTATGGCCAGGGCGTGAGCGCCAGGAAGAACGCCATGTCCGGCGCGTACCACTTGGCGAGCTCCACCGTCCTGCGGATGGAGGCCGCCGTCTCCTCCGGCGTGCCGAGCACGAAGCTCGTCTCCGACACCATGCCGTGCGCGTTGATGAGCTCGATGGCCCGCTTCGACTCGTTGACCTTGATGTCCTTCTGGTACAGGTCGAGCGTCGACTGGGAGGTGGACTCGACGCCCACGTAGACGTGCGAGACGCCGGCGGCCCGGTACTTCGGCAGGATGTCCTCGTCGCGGAGGATGTCGTCCACCCGCGTCTCCATGAGGATCTCGATGCCGCTCCGGCGCTCCACGAGGAGGTCCAGGATCGCCTCCCAGCGGTGCCGGTTCGAGGTCGGCGTCTCGTCGGAGAGCATCGTCACGCGCACGCCGTAGCGGTCGCGGAGCATCTCGAGCTCCTGGACGAACGCGAGCGGGTCGCGGCCGCGCCACGTCCGCGCCCAGAACTTCTGCTGCGAGCAGAACGAGCAGCGCTGGCCGCAGCCGCGCGCCGAGGAGGCGATGGCGAGGCGGCCCTGCGGGCTCGGCCGGTACCAGTAGAGCGGCCAGTCCACGAGATCCCACGCGGCCGTGAGCGCGTCGAGGTCCTGCGCGAAAGCGCGGGGCGCGTTCGTGACCGGGACGCCGCCCTTCCGCCAGGCGAGGCCCGCGATCCGGTCATACTCCGCGCCCGCCGCCATCGCGCGCACGAGCTCGGCGATGGTCTCCTCGCCCTCGCCGCGGACGACGAAGTCGACGTTCGGGTCGTCGCGCAGGAGCTGGTCCCAGCAAAACGTCGCGTGGACGTTTCCGATGACCGTCTTCACCGCCGGGTTCCAGCGCTTCGCGGTCGCGCAGATGACGCGGCAGTCGGGCTCGGTGGCGGTGATCGCCGTCGTGCCGACGAGGTCCGGCTTCCACTCCTCGATGACCCTGGCGATGTCCTCGTGCGACGCGAAGAGGCTCATCGCGTCGTAGATGCGGACCTCCGCGCCTGCCTCGCGTGCGGCGCCCGCCACGTACACGAGCGCGAGCGGAAGCCACACGCCGGCCGCCTCGACCACGCCCGAATGGTATGGCGCGGTGACGAGGAGGACTCTCGGGGGTCGGTGCATGCGGACAGGCTCCTGTGGAGGGTCCATACGGTAGCACGTTCGAGACCATCTCCGCCCGCGAATTTGCAGGGCAATTCCGGCGTCATGCCTACATCCGTCCGCAGATTGCGCGCGATCAAGCGAGGCCCGCGCAGCCGTTGCGCGATCCGGCGCGCGGCCGCGTGCCGCGCGACACCTCGCGCCGCCAGTGCCGACTGCACGCGTGGTCTCCTGCGCCCCCCGTGAAGCTCACGCTGGTCTCGCCGGAATTTCCCTTCTCCGGGCGCGTGCCCATCGTACCCCCGATCCTCGAGTACCTTGGCGCGCTCACGCTGCGCGAGATGCCGGGGACCGAGCTTCAGCTCGTGGACGCGAACCAGGCGCCCTTCCGCCCGGAAGACGTCGAGGGTGACCTCGTCGGGCTGAGCACGTGGACTGCGACCGCTCTGTAGCCTTGCTGGTGCATCCGGCGAGGAACGGGGCGGCGATGTGGCATCATCCGGCGCGTGCGCCCGTCCGCGTCGGCCATCGCGGGGCTCGCGATCGTCGCGGCGGTCGCGGTCGCCATCCGCTTCACCCATGTCGGCCTCGTCTACGACGGCGGCACCGTGAACCTGGTCGCGGACACCGACCCGCACTACCACGTGCTCCAGGCGGAGCGGATCCTGCACCGCGCGCCCGGCGCACCGTGGTTCGATCCGAACCTCGACTGGCCGAACGGCGCGCCCGTACCTTGGCCTCCGCTGTTCGATGCCGTGCTCGCCGGCGCTGCGGCCGCCGTCCACGGCGCGGGGGCGGGGCGAGACGAGATCTCCGCCGTCGCGGCGGCGGTCCCCCCCGTGATGGGAGCGATCTCGGCGATCGCGGTCGGCGCTCTCGCCGCGGCCCTCCTCGGCGCCCGGCGCCGGGTGCTCGCGTCGCTGCTGCTCGCGCTCCTTCCGGCGCACGGTGAGCTGACGCCAGTTGGCCGCCCCGATCAACACGCCATGGAGCTCGTCGTCGCCCCGGCGCTGTGGCTCGCGTTCGTCGTCGCCTGGAACGACCCGCGGCTCCGGGCGCGGCGCGCCGCGACGGCGGCGCTCGCCGTCCTCGTCGCGGTCGCCTTTTGGACCTGGATGGGCAGCGCGTTCATGCTCGCGTTTCCAGCGCTCGCGGTAGCGCTGCTCCACCTGACCGGCGCGGACGCGTCGGAGCGGGCGAGGCGTGCGCTCTTCCTCGGCGCGGGAGGCGGCGCGATGCTCCTCGCCGCCTCGCTCCTCGTCCTCGGCCCGCCCGGCGCGCTCTTCCGCACCGCCGCCATCGGGCTCACCGGGCTTCACCTGGCCATCTGCGCGGGGTGCGCCTCGTTTGCGGGGCTCCTCGCCGCCTCGGCACGCTGGAGGCGCGGACCCGTGGGGCCCACCCGGCGCGCGCTCGAGGTCCTGGTCGCGCTCGCGCTGCCCCTGGCGGTCCTGCTGGGCGGGTCGGCGCAGCTGCGGGAGGGCGCTCTGGGTGGCCTCGTCCCGCTCCGTGCGGCCGGCGGATGGTACGCGGACATCGCGGAGTTCCAGCCGCTCGTCGGCTCCGGGCACCAGCCCCTCGCCGCGGAGCTCTTCAGGGTTCTCCATCTCTTCGGCCTCGTGCCCCTCCTGGCGTTGGGCGCCGCGCTGGCGTCGCTCCGGCCCCGCCGCGAGGAGACCCGCCCCGGGCCCGCCACGGTCGTCGGCCTCGCCTGGATGGGCGCCCTCGTCCTCTTCGCGGCCGCGCGCTACCGCTTCACGCCGTACGCGACGCTCCTGCTCGCGCCCTTCGCCGCGGACGCGATGACGAGGCTCGCCGACGCGATCGCCCGGCGCACCGGCCGGCCGTGGACCCGCCCGCCCTCCATCGCCGCGCTCCTCGTCCTCGCCCTGCTGCCGACCTTCCCGCAGTGGCTGCAGCCGCTCGACCGCCTGGACCGGGGCGTCGTGGAGACGCTCGACTGGCTCGGGCACCAGCCGCCGCGCCCCGACGGGCGCGAGGGCGTGGCCGCGATGTGGGACTACGGGCATGCGGTCCAGTACTACGCGCGCCGGCCGGCGCTCGGGACGCCGTTCGGGACGGAGGCAGGGGCGTCCTCGCTCACGTACCTCGCCTGGTTCGCCTTTGCGACCGACGACGACGTCGCCGAGCAGATCCTCCGGAGACGGCGCGTCGGGTACGTGCTCCTCGACGATCCCCTCCGGCTCGCGCTCGACGTGCGCAACTTCGCGCCGGCCGGATCGCCGGAGGTCGCGCGGATCATGATGGACTGGTCGCGCGGAAGCAGCATCGAGCCGCTCGCCGGTCTCCTTCCGCTCGTCATCTCTCGGCTCGCGGTGCTGGACGGTGGCGGCACGCCCTCGGGCCAGGCGCCGCTCGCCGGCTTCCGCCTCCTGTACGAGACGAAGGAGAGGCGTCGGCCGCTCAAGCTCTTCGGCTCGGTCGAAGGAGCGCGGCTCGCCGTCGAGGGCGCCGTGCCCCGTGGGAAGGTCTCGGCGCGCGTCGAGGTCACGACGAACGCCGGGCGCACCTTCACGTTCCAGGTGACGTCACCCACGGACGCGACCGGGCGAGCCATCCTCAGGATGCCGTACGCCACCGGAGCGAACGGCGCATCGAGCGCCGGCTCCGTCGTCGTGACGGACGGGCGAGGGCTCGCCGAGGTCCCCGTGCCCGAGGCGGCGGTGCTCCGCGGGCTCGAGGCGCGCGTCCCGCTGCGCTCCGGACGATCGGGGTGACGGGCGAGCGCCGGCCCGCCGCGGCACCTGCAGACCCGCCGGGCTCCTCCGTGCGAGAAGGAGACCGGGTGACGTCCGTCGCCCTGAGCGAGGATTCGGTCCTTTTCGGGCTCTCCTTGCCCGTCGCGATCGCCCCGGCGCGCCGATAGACCCGACCTGGGAGCGCGGCGCAGGCCCATGCTATCTTTGCCGGCAGATGCGCGAGCAATTGACGGTGGTGAACGCGTTCGTCCACGACGTCGCGACCGGAACCTGGATATCGTCGCTCGTCGTCGCCGGCATGCTTCGCTCCGAGCTTCGCGCGCCGCAGTGGGCGTCGTGCGGAGCCGCGGGGGGAGCGCTCGCCCGCTCGCTCATGACGCTCACGTGGGTGAGCCTGGGCGTCATCGTGCTCACCGGTGTGTTTCGCATGGTGTCGTGGAAGGCGTTCGGATGGACGGGCGACGTCGCGGCGGACCGCGTCCGGCTCCTCAAGATCAAGCACGCGGTGCTCGGGATCGTGTTCGTCGCCGGGACGGCGTGGCAGGCGCTCGCCACCTACTCCTGATCCTGGACGCTCCGGGACCACGCATGGCTGGGTCCTCCTCCGAGTCTCGCCGCCGCCCACTCGCGTGGGCCGCCACGCTCGCCCTGCTTGCCGCCGGATCCGTCGTGGCGGTGGAGCTCCGGGGACGCTCGTCACGCCTCCCGTTCGCGCCGCCGCCGGAGCTTCGCGGCCACGACTGGGCCGCCGTCTCCGACGCCGCGGGCGCGTTCCGGGTCTGGCGCGCCGCGGGCGTCCGGGGCCGCTGGATCGTGGTGCTGACCGGGCGATGGTCCCGCCCGCGCGACCCGAGGGAGGTCATGGCGAGCGCCGAGGAGCTCATGGCGGTCGGAGGCCGCGACGGTTCGGTCCCGGAGTTCGTCGATCCCGAGAACGCGCTGTACGCGGCGGCGCAGACGGGCATCGGGCGGCGGTTCAGCGTGGCGATGACGCCTTCCTCGCTTACGCGCAAGGCGGAGGAGAGCCGAGCCCAGCCGGACTTCGCGCCCGAGGGGCGCGGCGATTCCTTCCGCTTCCCGTTCCACGGGCTCCTGCGCCGGTTCTCGACCCCCGATCGGCTCGAGCCGCCGCCGGAGCCGGCCCTGGTGCTGGTGGAGCCCTCGTTCTTCCAGCCCCAGGCGGTGGCTCCGGACCGCCTGCTGCGAGCGCGCGGCGTCTCGTTCGACCTCGCGCTCGTCGCGCTCGACGATCCGGCGGCCGACGAGGCGCAGCGCACCGCCGCTCGGAAGTTCGTGGAGACGCTGGGCGCCCCGTTCGTGGAGACGGACGAGTGAGCACGCGCATTCCGCGAGCGAGCTGGATCGCGCTGGGCGCCGTCACGGCGGGTTCGTTCCTCCTCCGCTCGGCCTGGCTCGGCGCCCAGGTGCTGAACGGGGACGACCGGCTCGTGGGGCTCACCGCGCGCAACTTCACCGCGAGCGGCTGGCCCGAGCCCACCATGTGGAACCACCCGCGCCTGCGCGATCTCTTGGTCCAGCTCTCGCTCGGCGCGTTCGGGGACGGTCCCTGGGGGATCAAGGCCTGGAGCGTCCTCTTCGGCACGGCGTCGGTGGCGGCCACGGGCGCCTTCGTGCTCGCGCTGGGCGGGACCGCCCGGGCGGCGCTCGCGGCGGCAGCGCTCGTGGCGATCGATCCCCTGCACCTCGACTTCTCGCGGCAGGGCATCAACGACGTGTACCTCGCCTTCTTTCCGGTCGCCGCCATCGTCGCCCTCGCCGCGTATCGAGCCGAGCCCAGGCCCTGGCGCCTCGCCGGCGCGGGGCTCCTCCTCGGCCTCGGGATCGCGTCCAAGTGGAGCGCGGCGTTCCCGGTCCTGGTCGCGTCGGCGGCGCTCCTGTGGGAGAGGACGCGGGCCCTCGAGCGCGGCGCAGCGCGCCGCAGCGAGGTGGCGCTCTTCGTCGCGTCCCTCGCTCTCCTGCCGGCCGCCGTGTACCTCCTCACCTGGTGGCCGTGGTTCGACCGCGGCCACGATCTCGCCGAGTGGGCGCGGTTCCAGCTCTCGATGGCCGCCGAGACCGTGCGCCACCAGGGGTATCCCGGGACCAAGCTCCCGGGGTTCCCCGGCGAGGTCGTCCACGCCTGGCGCTGGTTCGTGGCGCCGATCTGGTACGTCGAGCTCGTCCCGGCCGATCCCGGGCCCGGGACGTTCTTCACCGGCGTGGCGAACCCCGTCGCCTGGCTTTCCGTCTGGCCCGCGTTCGCCCTGGCCGCCTGGAGATGGCGCGCCGACGGCGACAGGACCGCGGCCGCCCTGGCCCTCTTGTTCCTGTCGGGGTACCTCCCGTTCGCCGCGGCCTCTCGTCCGATCTGGACGAACTCCGCAGTGGGTACGGCGCCGTTCGCGATGGCGCTCGTCGGCTGGGCGCTCGCCTGGCTGTGGCAGCGGCGAAGCGGCGTCGCGTGGACGTGGTCCCTCGCGGCGGCGGCGTTCGCGGCGACCCTCTGGCTCCCCGCCGTGGGCGTGTCCACCCCCCCCACCGACGCCGCCGTCCGCGCGCTCGTCGACCCGGTCGCGCTCGATCCCGCGAGCCACCGCCGCCAAGCCGCCCTCGATCTCGGGAGCCGGCGCCGGTGAGCCTCTCCCGCACGCTCCTGCACGCGCCGCACGTCGCCGCCGCCCTGTGGCGGCTGGGCCGCGGGCGCACCGCCGCCGCGAGCGTGAACCTGCTCAACGAGTGCAACCAGCGCTGCCCGATGTGCAAGGTGTGGACCGGGCCGGAGGTACAGCTCTCGCTCGCCGACCTGGAGCGCGCGTTCCAGGCGCTGCGCGCGGCGGGGGTGCGCCTACTCGAGATCGCCGGGGGCGAGCCTCTCCTCCGAAAGGACCTGCCCGAGATCCTCGCGCTCGCCGATCGCTCGGACCTGCTCTACGCGCTCAACACCAACGGGACCGCCGTGACCGATTCGGCGCTCGAGGCGGTGCGCGCCGCCCCGGGTCTCCTCCAGGTCGCGGTCAGCATCGACTCGCTCGACCGGGAGCGTTACGCCTTCCTGCGCGGCCGCGATCAGCTTCGGCAGGCGCTCGCCGGCCTCGAGCGGCTCCGCGCCTGCGGGCTCCCCGCGCCACTCAAGGTGAACGTGGCCGTGAGCCGCCACAACTTCACCGAGCTCCCCGCGTTCCTCGCGTTCGTTCGCGCGCGCGGCCTGTTCCTCTCGGCGTTCCCCGTGAACCAGGGACCCGGCGAGCACCGCAGCGACTGCGGCCTCTTCGCGGCGAGCCCGGAGGAGCGAGCGGGCATGGCGGCGGCGTTCGAGGACCTCGCGCGGCTCCGGCGCCGCGGCGAGCCGCTCTGGGACCCGAGCGCCTTCTACCTCGCCGCCGCGAGGTTCGTGCGCAGGGAGGTCCTCGGACCGTGCGGCGCGGGAGAGCTCTACCTCGATCTCCGCTCCGACGGCGCGATCGCGCCCTGCGTGGACTTTCCGGCCGTGGCGTCGCTCGACGACCTCGTGGCCGGCCGCGCCTGGGGGGCGCTCGCCGCGAGCCGCGACGCCGCCGCCCGGTGCCAGGCGAAGACCCCGTGCTGCTACACCTGCACGATGGCCGTCGCCGAGATCGGGCGCCGTCCCATCGCGTTCGCGGTGGAGGCGGGCCTCGTCCTGCTCAAGGCGGCGCTGCGCGGCTCCGCTCCGCGCGGCACCCCGGAGGAACGGTGACGGACCCGATCGTCGTGGCGGGAGGGGGGCCGGCCGGCCTCACCGCCGCCCTCGTCCTGGTCCGCGCCGGGCGCGTCGTCACCGTCGTCGAGCGCGACGACACCGTCGGCGGCCTGGCGAGGACGGTGGAGCGGAACGGCTTCCGCTTCGACCTCGGCGGGCACCGCTTCTTCACTAGGGTCTCCGAGATTGAGCGACTCTGGGAGGAGCTCCTCGGCCCGGACCTCCTGTGGCGGCGCCGGCGCTCCCGCATCCTCTTCCACGGCAAGCTCTTCGATTACCCGCTCGGCGCCGGGAGCGTGCTGCGCGGGCTCGGGCCCGTGGAGAGCGCGCGGATCCTGGCGAGCTATCTCCGCGCCAAGCTCCGGCCCATCCGGCCCGAGGCGCACCTCGCCGACTGGGTCGAGAACCGGTTCGGGCGGCGGCTCTTCGAGATCTTCTTCCGCACCTACACGGAGAAGGTGTGGGGGATCCCCTGCGAGCGCATCGGCGCCGAATGGGCGGCTCAGCGGATCCGGGGGCTCTCGCTCCGGGCCGCCGTCGCGGACATGATCCGCCGGGGCTCTGGAGGACAGAGGACGCTCGTGACGCACTTTCGCTACCCGCGCCTCGGGCCGGGGATGCTGTGGGATCGCATGCGCGAGGAGGTGGAGCGCGGAGGAGGCCGAATCCTGCTCGGGCACCGGCTCACCCGCGTCCGCCTCGAGGCCGGCCGCGTGAGCGCGGTCGAGGTGGAGGGCACGAAGGGAAGAGCGGCGCTGCCGGCGGCCCACCTCGTCTCGACCGTGCCGATCGGCGTCCTCGTCGCCGCGCTGTCGCCGTCGCCCGCCGGCGAGATCGCCGCCGCCGCGGCGGCGCTCCGCCACCGGGCGTTCCTCGTCGTCGCCCTCGTGCTGGAGGGGCCGGACCCGTTCCCGGACAACTGGCTGTATCTCCACGATGCGTCCATCCGGGCGGGCCGGGTCCAGAACTTCCGGGCCTGGAGCCCGGACCTCGTGCCCGACCCGGCCCGCTCCTGCCTGGGGATGGAGTACTTCTGCTCGGAGGGCGACGCGCTCTGGTCGAGCCCCGACCGCCGGCTCGTGGAGATCGCGAGCGAAGACCTCGCGGCGCTCGGCCTCGGAGCGCCGCCGCGCGTGGTGGAGGGGCACGTGGTTCGCGTGCCCGACGCCTATCCCGTCTACGACGACGGCTGGGCCTCGCGGCTCGAGAGCGTCCGCGCCGCCCTCGCTCCCATCGCGAATCTCCACCTGGCGGGGCGCGGCGGCATGCACCGCTACAACAACATGGACCACTCGATGCTGACCGGGCTCCTCGCCGCCCGAAACGTGCTCGGCGGATCCCACGACCTCTGGTCGGTGAACGCCGACGAGGACTACCTCGAGACGGATTCCGCGGCCGTCAGGAGAAGTACGAGGAGTGCAGCGAGCTGATGAAGAAGGGCAGGATGAGTAGGGCGAGGATGAAGATGGCGAAGCTCGCCACCGCGAGCCACGCGGTGGAGCGGGGGCGGAGCTTGAAGAACAGCCGCGCGTGGAGGAACGAGCCGTAGGTGATCCAGGAGACGAACGCCCACGTCTCGATGGGATCCCACCCCCAGTAGCGGCCCCACGACTGGTTGCCCCATATCGCGCCGGCCGCGATCGTCACCGACCAGAAGATGAGGCCGAAGCCGACGCTGCGGATGGTGAGCGCGTCGAGCGCGGCCGTCGCGGGCACGCGCTCGAGCCAGGCTGGAGGACGCGCTCGGCCGCGCAGGAGGACGAGCACCGCGCAGGCGAGCGAGACGAGGAACGCCGCGGCCGAGACCTTGGCGAAGATGATGTGGAAGGTGAGCCAGATGGACCGCAGCGTCGGCGGCAGCTCGCGCGACTCGGGGTTCGAGAACAGCCCGAAGGCCATGGCGAGGATGGCGAGCGGCAGGGCGACGACGCCGAGGGCGGAGAGGCCACGGCTCCGGCCCACCACGATCACCACCGCGAGGACGGCCACCCAGGCGTTGGAGGAGAGGACCTCGTACTTCAGCATGTACGGGCCGTGACCGACCGCGACCCAGCGGATCGCGATGGCGGCGCCGTGCGGCACGAGCCCGACGGCGGCGAGGACGAGCGCCCAGCCACGCGCGCGCGGCTTCCCGAACACGACCGAGAAGGTGAGGGAGACCGCGGCGGCGATGTAGAAGCCGACCGCGGCCCACTGGAGGGCGACCTCGATGGCGTACCGGCTCACGGGTCGTTCCCAGGCTTCGGCGCGGGGGCGGCCGCCTCGTCCTCCGGCCGCGGCAGGCCATGCGCGGTGCGCCGGTCCAGCTTCATCGGCTCCACCTTGCGACCGACCTGCGGCTCGCCAACGAACTCGACCTCGTCCACCTTGAGCGCTCCGCCCTCGCGCACCAACCGATAGCGCATCCGGTAGGCGTCGGTCGACTCGCTGCCGACCTGCTCGCCGGTGCCGATGCGGCGGTCGCGGTAGTGCCAGCGCTCGCGGGTCTCGAGGTACAGGGCCCCGCCTCGCCGCTCCGAGCCCACGAACGAGATCTCGAGCAGCTCGGCGTCGAGCACGATCCCCGCGTCGCGCTTCACGCCGATGAGACCGACCAGCTTGCGTCCCAGCCGCTCCGTCACGAGCGGATCGACCACCTCCTCGTCGGAAGCGCGATAGGCCTGCACGAGCTTCGCGAGGTAGCTGGACACCACCTTGCGCCCGTCTTCGCCGGACGGTCCCTCTTCGCCCCGACAGGCAGAGAGCGCCGCGAGCGCGGCCACGAAGGCCAGATGCCGCCCCTTCTTCATCCGATCCACTCCTTGCAGAGCGCGTCGAAGCGTTCCGCGTACAGCGGCGCGAACCGCTGCGGGCGCAGCGCGACGACCACCCGCTCGCCCTCGACGAACACCGCGGAGTCCACGCGCACCACGCCGAACATCAGGAACGCACCCGCGATCGAGACGGCGACCCCGGCGAAGAACAGCGGCCGCGTCGGGTCCCGGCTGCCGCGCAGCTGTACCCAGTAGGGCAGGCCCGCGACCGCGAGCGCCTCGCCGGGCCCGATCGCCACCTCGGCGCCGGGGCCGAGATCCGCCACCGCGAGGAGCGTCCGCCCCCGCGCCAGGCGGACCTCGAGCCGGTCCGGGCGCCCCTCGGGGCCGATGCGCGCCTTGAGACGGGCTTCGCGGCCGTCCGGGAGCTGGAGCGTTCCCCACGCGCGCGTCCCCGCCCCCTCGAGGTCGAGCAGTGCCGCCCGGATCTCGGTGCCGCCCGCGGCACGATGCTCGAGGAGCGCCGCCACGCCCCAGCTCGTCGTGAGGTAGACCCGCTCGCCGCCGACGTCGAGCGGCGCGTTGATCGCGACGCGCCGCGGCCCGCCGCCGGCACCGAGCGCGAGCGTCGCCTCGAGCTGGCGAAGGACGCCGGATGGGTATCGCTCCGCTCGCACCTTCTCCAGCGTCACCGGCGTCGCGATCGCGAACGGACGCGCCGCCGCGCCGCCGCGCTGCACCTGCCAGGCCTCGGGCGTCGGCGCCAGCGTCTCGCCTTCGATCACGCGAGTGAATGCGTCGCTGAAGAAGAGCAGCCGCCACACCCCTGCGACGAGCACGACGACGATCCCGAGGTGGAACAGCGGCGAGCCGAGCACCGCGACGCGCCCCGTGCTCGCGACGACGGGCCGCTCGGGGATCTTCTTGCAGCTCGCCGCCGCCGCCTCGCGGCGGAAGGGGGCACGCGCGAGCGCGGCGGCCTCGATGGGCTCGCCGAAGAGGCGGCGGACGCGCCGCCACTGATCCCACTGCACGGTGAGGAGCGAGCACAGCGCCGCCCCGACGAGCCCCAGGAACCATCTGCTCATCATCACGTCGTGGAGCCCGAGGGCGGCGGCCGCGCGCCCGAGCGTCGGCCAGCGCTCGCCGAACGCTCGGATCGCCTCCGCGTCCGGGGACTGGGGCAGGCTCGCCGCAAGCGCTCCCGCGAGCGCGATCGCCGCGAGCTCGGCGATGATCGTGGTAGGGCGCCGCAAGATCGCGGTCGTCCGGCGCAGCGCCGTGCGCGCGAGCCCGCTGTCTCCCCTGCCCGTCACGAGCGCCTACCCTAACCCAGGCGGGGGATCGAAGCACGGCCGCCCCTCCCCTCGCTCGGCCGCTCGGCGCCCCGGCCAGTGCCGCCATTCACGCCGTCACCAGGGCCGCGTGAGATCGTCCGGCCCGAACCGGTGTGCGCGGACGACCCACGTCGAGGGGCGCTCGCGCGGCGCGCGGAACGCCGGGTGCCCGCGGCCGATCAGGCGGCGCACGACGGCGAGCGGCGTGAGGACGACGAGGAAGGCGAAGCCGAGCAGGATCCACGCGTTCACCCGACCGATGGCGCGGGCGAGCGTTCCCAGGCCCGCCGCGAGCGGGCGGGCGAGACCAGGGAGGAACGCTGCCACGGCCGCGAGCGCCGCGGCGGCCCCGGCGAGCGGCACGGATCGCCAAAGGGCGGCGGCTCCGCCGAGCGCGAGGGCGACGGCTCCGACGGTCCTCCGATCGGAGCGCTGCGCGTGGTCGTCCCCGGGTGCTCCCATCAGAAGAGCGTGTACAGGAGCGGAGCGATCGGAGAGGCGGCGCTGAAGACCAGCAGGACGCCCACGTAGAGGAGGAGGAGGATGACCGGGACGAGCCACCAGCGCCTCCGCTGGCGAATGTACCCGATCATGTCGCGCAGCAGGTCCATCGATCCCGTCAGCGTACCGCGCGCGCGCGCCAGTGGCGAGCGAGCGCCTCGCCGACCCGGCGGTTGCCCGCGGCGCTCCAGTGGTTGTCCGGCGGCGGCAGGAACGGCGAGAGGTCGGGCTCGCGCGACGGATCGACGAGTTCCGGGAACAGGTCCACGAAGTCGATCCCCCGGCTCGCCGCGAACTCCCGCCAGAACGCCGCCTGGACCGAGTCGCGATCCCCCGCCAGCACCTGGTACACCCACGGGTACACCACGATCGTGAGCCGGATGCCGCGCCTTCGGCACTCGGCGTCGACCTCGGCCATGTGGTCCGCGGAGCGCGCGAGGCCGCGCGCCGCCCACCGCTCCAGCAGGCCCGGCTCGAGCGTCCACGTGGCGCGCTCGCGCTCGAACGTCTCCTCGTCCTTCCACATCCGCTGCCGGAGCGGCGTCAGCGTGACCAGGTGCCGGCGCATGAGCCGCCGGAAGAGCGAGTGCTGCTGCAGGAACGTCTCCAGCCGGTAGGTCTCCTGCGTCGGCGTCCACTCGTCGTAGAGAAGATCGTCCTGGGGGTCGGAGATGTCGATGAACACGACGAGCTCGTCGATCCGGAGCCCCACGACGTCGAGGAGGTGCCGCAGCTTGAGGAGGTAGAGCCTCGGAGAGTACGACTCGACGGCGCCGTTCAGGACCTCCCACCGGTCGCGGCCGATCGCGTCCCAGAATCGCCCGGCGGCCGTCTCGCCGAACGGGAACCCGACCCCCTCCGCGTAGGAGTCCCCCAGGACGAGGATCCGCGGCCGGTCGCCCCGCAGCGGCACCTCGCGCACCCGCTCGTCCTTGAGCCCGAGCGAGTTGGTGGTCATGCGGTACCGGAGCTCGTGCCATTCCTGGACGGCGTCGAAGTTCGCCTTGAGCCCGTGGTGATACGGTCCGATCTTGCAGCCCTTCAGCGGGGGAAGGAGCACGCTTCCGAGCACCAGATCGAGCGCGAACAGCGAGACCACGGAGGCGACGACGAGCGCCGCCCAGGCGAGCACCCGAGGCGCGCGGCGCGGTCCGTCCACGGCGGCGGAGCGTGCTACGGCGGCGCCGGGCCGGTCGAGCGCAGGCGACGGTTCCGGGGCCGGAGCGACCGCCGCCGCGGGCTGAAGCGCCTTGCGGACGAGGAAGGGGCCGATGGCGAGCGCGTCGAGGTCCGTCGTTGCGAAGCAGCGCCAGGCGTCGTCCGGGGAATCGACGATAGGCTCCCCTCGCACGTTGAAGCTCGTGTTCGCGAGGAGGCCGCAGCCCGTGCACGCTCGAAACGCCCGCAGGAGCTCCGCGAAGAGCGGGTTCGTTCCCTCGTGCACCGTCTGCACGCGCGCCGAGCCGTCCACGTGGGTGACGGCGGGGATGTCGGAGCGCGCCACGTGGCGGAGGAGCAATGGGTCCGCCGGGCGCTCCGGCGGCACGTCGCGCCGGTGGCGCCGCGAAACCTGTGCCACGAAGAGCATGTACGGCGAGGGCCGATCTAGCTCGAACCACTCGGCCGCGTCCTCCGCCAGGACCGCGGGGGCGAACGGCCGGAACGCCTCGCGCCGCTTGATGCACAGGTTCAGCCGGTCCCACATCTCCGGCCGCCGGGCGTCCGCGAGGATGGAGCGGTTCCCGAGCGCGCGCGGGCCCCACTCGGCGCGGCCCTGGAACCAGCCGACCACCTGTCCCTCGGCGAGCAGCGCCGCCACCATGGCGCAGAGCGAGGCGGGGTCGTGCCGCTCGAAGACCGCACCGTGCCCGCGGAGCGCCTCCTCGATCTCGCCGTCCGACCAGGCGCGTCCGAGGAGCGACCCGGCCATGGCATCGCCGCGCAGCGCGGTCCTCGGCGCGCCCCGGCCGATGTGGTGAAGGGCGAGCGCCGCGCCCAGCGCTCCGCCCGCGTCGCCTGCGGCGGGCTGCACCCACACGTCATCGAACACCCCGGCGTCGCGTATCCGCGCGTTCGCGACGCAGTTCAGCGCCACGCCGCCCGCCATGCAGACGTGACGTGCTCCGGTGATCCTCCTTGCCTCGCGCGCCATCCCGAGGACCGCGTCGGAGAGGACGCGCTGCCCCGCCAGCGCGAGGTCGCAGTGCTCCGCGCGGAGCGGCTCCGCCGGGCGACGACGCGGCACGCCCAGGGCTCCTTCCCAGGCGGCGTCGCGGGTCATGGAGTCCCCCACCTCGAAGTCGAAGAAGGAGGGATCCATCCAGAACGAGCCGTCGTCCTTGAGCGAGACGACGCGCTCCCGGAGAGAACGCTCCATGGCGAGCATCCGCGACGAGGCCGGGTCGCCATAGGGCGCGAGCCCCATCACCTTGTACTCTCCCGAGTTCACCTCGAATCCGAGGTGATGCGTGAGGGCCGAGTAGAAGAGCCCCAGCGAGTGCGGGAAGTGGAGCTCGCGCAGGATCGACAGCTCCGCGCCGCGCCCGTGGCCTATGGAGGCGGTCGCCCACTCGCCGACGCCGTCCACGGTGAGCACCGCCGCCTCGTCGAACGGCGACGGGAAGAACGCGCTCGCGGCGTGCGAGAGGTGATGCTCGGCGAAGTGGATCGGCAGCGACGGCGCCGCGCGGTCGATGGACGCGAGCTCGCGGCGGAGCGTTGCGCGCACGAGCAGCTTGTCCTTCACCCACGCCGGCATGGCCTGGGTGAACCGGGCGAGGCCGCGCGGCGCGCGGGCGTAGAAGGTCTCCAGGATCCGCTCGAACTTGAGGAAGGGCTTGTCGTAGAAGGCGACGGCTCCGACGTCCGAGAGCGCCGCCCCGGCGCTCGCGAGGCACACGCGCACCGCCCCGGCGGGGAAGCGCGCGTCGTGCTTCACGCGGGTGGCGCGCTCCTCCTGCGCTGCGGCGAGGATCCGGCCGCCGTCCACGAGCGCGGCTGCGGCGTCGTGGTAGTAGGCGGAGATGCCGAGGACGAGCCCGCTGGCGCTGGAGTGGCCGCGTTCTTTCACTGGGGCTCCGCGAGAGCCGTGCCGACCTCGTCGGCGAGGTACGCCTCGAACGACCTCTTCTGCCGGCTGCGCACGAACTCGGAGGGGGCGAGCGAGAGATCGGCCTGGAAGAGCGGGCCGCCGGCGCCGCGCTTGGCCGGGACGAGCTTCGCGCGGGCCGCGGGCACCATCGCCGCGACGAGGCGCCCGAGCGCATGGCGGCTCAGCCGCCGCTCCCCGACGGCGTGGACGATCCGCTGGGGCACCTCGTCGTACGCGCAGACGAGCTCCTCCACCATCTCGCACAAGAGCTCGGCGGGCGTGGGCGAGAAGGAGCAGTCGTCGTAGAGCGGCACCTCGCGATCCGACCCGAGCTCTCGGAGGAGCCAGTCGAAGAAGCTCGCGCCGCGCGCCATCACGGCGGCGGACCGGATCACCTTGTGGCGCTCCCCCGCGCCGAGCACGGCCCGCTCGCCCAGCGCCTTGGAGCGGCCGTAGGCCGTCCGCGGCCGCACCGGGTCGTCCTCGCGGTAGAGCCCCCGCTCCCCGTCGAACACGTAGTCCGTCGAGAGGTACACGACTCGCGTCGGCAGGCGCTCCCGCTCCACGATCCGGACGATCTCCTCCACCGGCGTGGCGTTGAGCGCCCGCGCGAACGCGAAATCCTCCTCGCACCGCCGCAGGTCCTTCGTGCCCGCGGCGTACAGGACGAAGTCGAAACCTTGCGCGAGGTGTGCGGCGAGCGCGACCCGGTCGGTGACGTCCAGGGCCGCCATCCCGGGCCCTGGGAGCGAGCGAAAGCAGGTGCCCGTTGCGGCGAGGCGGCCTCCGGCGGCGCCGCGCAGCCGCCGGAAGAGGCGGCCCCCGACGAGCCCGGATGCGCCTACGATCGAGACGGTCTTCATCGCCGTTCCAGCCGCCGCGCCTCGTGCGTCCGCTTCCTCCGCAACGCGAGCCCGTGGCGCAGCGCACGGACCCACAGCCGACCGTAGCGCGGGATCCAGCGGAGGCGGAAGTGGCTCGCGCCGCGCTCCCGCCCCCGCCACGCGACGGGTACCTCCACGATGCGAGCGCCCGCCTGCCAGGCCGCGAGGAGGAGCGCGAAGGCCATCTCGAACCCCACCGACGGCTCCGGCCGAAGGCGGCGGACCAGCTCGGCGTCGTAGACCCGGAAGGCATTGCTCGCGTCGCGCACCGGGAACGCGGCGAGCCTGTGGAGCGCGAGGCTTCCCCATCGCGCGAGCCACCGCTTGGGCGCCGATCCGCCCACGACCTGCCCGCCCGCGATGAACCGCGATCCCACCACCAGGTCGGCGCCTTCGGCCCAGGCGGCGAGCATCCGGGGGAGCGCGGCGAGATCGTCGGACAGATCGGCCATCGTCACGAGCACCGGCCCGCGCTCCGCCGCGAGCAGGCCGGTGAGCAGCGCGTCGGGGAACCCGACGCCCCGGCTCCGGAGCGTCCGGAGCGGAGCGCCCTCGTCGGCGAGCGCGCGGGCGACCGGCAGGGTGTCGTCGTCTTCGAAGTCATGGACGACGAGGACGCGCGCGCCCTCCGGCAGGTGCTGCGCGGCCGAGCGCCACCACGCGCGCAGGTTGACCGCCTCGTTCCGGACGGGCAGCACCACCGTGAGGGCGCCGCTACGCACCCTCGACCCCGATCCCGCGGCGGGCGCGCGCGCGGAGCCAGAGCGCGGCGGCGAGGAGGGACGCCATGCCGGCGCACGTCAGGACGAGCCCGGTGCGCAGCTCGGGCGGGGCGTAGCGCATGACGAGCGTGTGACGCCCGCGGGGCCAGGGGACGGCGCGCACGAGCACGTCGGCCGGGGCGATGGGCACCTCCGCGCCGTCGACGAGCGCGCGCCACCCGGGCCAGAAGGCGTCGTTCACGACCAGGACCGCGTCGTCCATCGCCTCGGCCACGATGCGAAGCTCTTCGCGCCCGCGGGAGATCTCCAAGACGCGCCCGGGAGCGACCGGGATCTCCCCCTCCGCCTCGATCACCGCCGTACGCCGGCCCTCGCGCTGGAGCCGCGCCACCTCGTCGAGCGCCGCGGCGAGGTGCGGGACCGCGACCGCCTCGGCGGGGAACAGCGCCCAGTCGCGGTGCGGGATCGCCCAGAACGTCATCCCCGTCCTCGGGTCGGTCCGCTCCGCCCGCGCGTTCTCCAGGGCGGTCGAGGGGTGCGCATTCGACGGGAGGGCGAGGTGGGTGACGCCGTAGCGCCGCGCCCCGCGTAGCACGTCCGCGCCGAGCGCGTCCGAGAGGGCGCGCCAGCGGAGCGGCACGAGCCCCGTGTCCACCCCGAAGGCGTCCACGCGCCAGCGGGCGTTCGTGTTCGTCGCGTAGCTCGCCGAGACGACGAGGTTCCGCTCGTCGATGGCGTCCCAGCCCGCTCGCGGCGGCCGCACGGGCGGGCTCCCGTACGCGAGGACGCGCGGCCCGGGCGGCGGGGCCTCGAGCCGGGGCGGC
>DATDDC010000291.1:0-4220 GCA_036523995.1 Anaeromyxobacter sp. | reverse complement strand
TCCTCGCGCATCCAGAAGCCGGGGCTCGTCCTCGCCGGGTTCACCGAGTACCTGCACAAGGAGCGGGTGCAGGTGTTCGGGAACACGGAGATGAGCTACCTCGCCACGCTCCCGCGGGAGCAGGCGGTCCAGGTGCTCCGGAACTTCTTCGCCCAGGACGTCGCGTGCCTCGTGGTCACGAAGGGGCTCGACGTTCCGGCCGAGATGGTCGCGGCGGCGGAGGACGCGGGGGTCCCGATCCTCCGGACGAGCCACCTCTCGTCCACGTTCATCGAGAGCGTCCAGAACTACCTCGAGGACATCCTCACCGCGCAGACCTCGATGCACGGCGTCCTGCTCGACGTCTTCGGCGTCGGCATCCTGCTCCTCGGCAAGTCCGGCATCGGCAAGAGCGAGATCGCGCTCGACCTCGTCATGCGCGGCCACCGGCTCGTGGCGGACGACATCGTCGACGTGAAGCGGAGCTCCCCGGACTCGGTCCACGGCGCGGGGTCCGAGATCATCAAGCACCACATGGAGATCCGGGGCCTCGGCATCATCAACATCAAGGATCTCTTCGGCGTCGCGGCCATCCGGGAGCGGAAGAAGATCGAGATCGTCCTCGAGCTCGTGGAATGGGATCCCCACGTCGAGTACGACCGCCTGGGCGTCGAGGAGAAGAAGTTCCGCATCCTCGACGTGGAGATCCCCATGCTCGTCGTCCCGGTCCGCCCGGGCCGCAACATGACGACCATCGTGGAGGTGGCCGCGCGCAACCACCTCCTCAAGCTCCAGGGCCATCACTCCGCGAAGGAGTTCCAGGAACGGCTCAACCGGGCCATCGCCCTCGCGCCCGGCGCGCGCGTGGGCGAGATGGACGTCGAATGACCGTCTCGCCCATCCCGGCCGGCCCGGGCCCGCAGGTGGTGATCCTCACCGGCGTGTCGGGATCGGGCAAGACCACGGCGCTCCGCGCCCTGGAGGACGCGGGCTTCTACTGCGTCGACAACCTGCCCATCGTCTTCCTGGACAAGCTGCTCGAGCTCTCCGGCCACACCGCGGGCGAGATCTCGCGCATCGCGCTCGTGGTCGACGCGCGCGAGCCGCGCTTCCTCGCCGACGCGCCCCGGGCCATCCAGGAGGTGCGCCGCAAGGGAAACGACGTCCGGGTGCTCTTCTTCGACGCCTCGGACGAGTCGCTCGTGCGCCGCTACTCCGAGACCCGGCGCCGGCACCCGCTCGCGGGCGAGCACGGCACCGTCCCGGACGGCATCGCCGCCGAGCGCCGCGCCCTCGCCGACCTCGAGGCGGTGGCCGACGAGGTCATCGACACCTCCTCGCTCAACGTCCACGAGCTGAAGCGGCTCGTGACCGGCCGCTTCGCCGCCGGCGAGGGGTCGCGCCTCGGCGTGACGCTCGTCTCCTTCGGCTTCCGCTTCGGCATCCCGCCGCACGCGGACATGGTGCTCGACGTCCGCTTCCTGCCGAACCCGTTCTTCATCCCCGAGCTGAAGCCCCACCCCGGCACGGATCCCCGGGTGGCCGGCTTCGTCCTGGGCCAGCCGGACGCGAAGGCCTTCCTCGACCGGGTCGGGGAGCTGCTCGGCTTCCTGCTGCCGAGGTACCGTTCGGAGGGGAAGAGCTACCTGACGCTGGCCGTGGGCTGCACGGGCGGGAAGCACCGCTCGGTCGCGCTGGCGGCGGCCCTGGCCGAGAGGCTCGAGGCCGCCGGACAGCCGGTGCGGCTCTGGCACCGGGACGTGGACAAGGAGTAGTCGGGCCTCCTGGCCTCGCGAGACGCTCGAAGGGCGCCGCCGGACGGTCGGTGCGCCTGTGTCGGGCCCCTGGCCTCGCGGGACGCTCGGACGAGGGGTAGCCGCGCCGCTGGCCTCCCGCCTCGCCCGCGGCTATGGTACGCGCGCGCCGGGCCCGGAGGGGCCCGCGGGGATGGGACATCGAGCATGGTCGGACTCGTCGTGGCCACGCATGGACGGCTGGCGGAAGAGCTCTTGCGCACCGCGCAGGGCATCGTCGGCCCCATCGAGCAATGCGAGGCGGTGACCATCGGCGCGGAGTCCTCCATGGAGGACGCGCGGGCCCGCCTGGGCGAGGCCGTGAAGCGGGTCGATAGCGGGGACGGCGTCCTCGTCCTCACCGACATGTTCGGGGGCACCCCGGCGAACCTCGCCCTCACGTTCCTCGACGAGAAGCTCGAGGTCGTCACGGGGGTGAACCTGCCCATGCTCCTCAAGCTCGCCACGGCGCGCGCGGACCTCGCGCTCCGCGCGGCGGCCGAGCTCGTGGCGAGCTACGGGCAGAAGAACATCACCCTCGCCTCCGAGCTCCTGCGAGGCCGCGTGCAGAAGGGCCGGCAGTGAAGGCGCGATGAATCCCGGCGCGCCCCGCTCCGTCGTTCTCCCGTGATCGCCCTGGTCCGCGTCGACAACCGGCTCCTGCACGGGCAGATCCTGGAGACCTGGATCCCCAAGCTGGGGATCGAGGAGGTCCTCGTCGCGGACGACGAGGCCGCCCAGAGCGAGCTCGCCCGCGCCGCCATGACGCTGTGCGTCCCGCCGGAGCTGCCCGCCCGCATCGTGCCCTTGCCCGAGGCGCCCTGGGCGGCGCTCGCGGCGAAGAAGGCGCGGGTGCTCGTGCTCGTGCGCGACGTCGCCGCGCTCGCCGCGGCGCGAAAGGGGGGGCTCGGGCCCGATCTCGCTCGGCGGGTGAACCTCGGAAACGTGCACTTCGCCCCGGGCCGCAGGCCCGTTACCCCCTCGGTCTTCCTGTCCGATGCGGAGCTCGCCACGCTCCGCGATCTCGCCGCGGCGGGCTTCGCCATCGAGGCCCGCGCCATTCCGTCCGAGCCCCCCGCCGGGATGGGCGATATCGAACGCCGGTACGTCGCTGCGCCTTAGGTTAGACTCTTTTCGTCTTGGGCTACCTCGTCCTGGCTCTCGTGGCCGGCCTGGCCGCCGTCGAACGCAAGGGCTTTCTGCAGGCCATGCTGTCGCGCCCGATCGCGCTCGCGCCGCTGGCCGGGTGGGCGCTGGGCGACCTCCAGGGCGGGCTCCTCGTCGCCGCGCCGCTCGAGCTGCTCTGGCTCGGGGCGGTGAACCTGGGCGCCGCCCTGCCGGTGAACGAGGCGCTCGGCACGGCGGCCATCGCCGGCGGGACGGCCCTCGCCGGCCGGGCGCTCGGCGGGGGCGCCACCCCCGAGATCGCGGTCCTCGCCGTCCTCATCTGCGCCCCCGTGGCGCTCCTCGGCCGCAGGGCGGAGCGGCTCGTCGAGCTGTGGAACGAGCGGCTGGCCGTCCGCGCCGAGGCCGAGCTGGCGGTGCACCACGCGCCGGCGGCGGCGCGGATCAACTGGTACGGGCTCCTCCTGCCGTTCGGCATCGCGGCCGTGCTCGCGCCGGTGGCGGCGGCCGCGGCGGAGCTCGCCATCCCCGCCTTCCTCCGGGCCGTGCCGGAGGCCCACGCGCCGCTCCGCATCGGCTTCTGGGCGTTCGCCGCGCTGGCCTGCGCCTCCGGCGCGAAGGCGCTCCGCGCGCGCATCGCGCCGGTCCTGTTCTTCGCCGCGTTCGCGGCGGGGCTCCTCGTCTTCCTCGCGCTGGGGAGGTCCTCCCCGTGAGCCCGAGGAAGGTCGGCCCCGCCACGCTCGCCCGCGTGTTCTGGCGCTGCCTCTTCCTCCAGGCGGCCTGGAACCGGCGCGGGATGCAGAACCTCGGCTTCGCCTGCGCCATCGATCCGGCGCTGCGCGAGCTCTACCCGGAGAGCGACCGGCGCGAGGAGGCGCTGCGGCGGCACCTCGGCTTCTTCAACTGCCACCCCTACATGGCCGCGGCCATCGTCGGCGGCGCCATTCACCACGAGGAGAAGGTGGCGTCCGGCGCGGAGCCGGGGTCCCAGCCCCTCCGCTACAAGGAGACCTTGCAAGGGCCGCTCGCCGCCATCGGCGACGGCTTCTTCTGGACCGCGCTCCGCCCCTTCTTCGGGGCGGTCGCGGCGGTGGGCGCCCTCCTCGCCGGATGGAAGGCGATCGTGGCGGCGCTCGCGCTGTACAACGTCATCCACCTCGCCCTGCGCATCGGCCTCTTCCGGGCGGGGTATCGCAAGGGCGACGCCGTCGTGGGGGAGATCGCGAAGCTCGGGCTGCCCGTGGTCGCGGACCGGCTCCGGGCCGCCGGGGCGGCGCTGTGCGGCCTCGCCGCCGCGCTCGTCGTGGTCCGCGGCGCGTCGCT
>DATDDC010000290.1:0-2439 GCA_036523995.1 Anaeromyxobacter sp. | reverse complement strand
CCATCCTGAGCGCCATCCGCGACGGCGTCATCGCCGTCGACGCCGGAGGCGTCGTCCGCACGCTCAACCACGCGGCCGCGGCCGCGCTGGGCGTCCAGCGCGAGCACGTCATCGGCCGCACCCTGAGCTCGGTCCCCGGCCTCGGCGCGCTCGGCGCCGCCCTGGCCAAGGCCCCGAACGACGTCATGGACGTCGTCTCGCTCCCCCGCGGCGACGTGGTCCTGCGCACGCAGGTGCACGAGGGCGTCGTGGTGGGGACGATCCGCGACGTCGCCACCGAGCACACCATCGCGCACCGCATCGTCGGCTCCGTGGCGCGCTACACCTTCGAGCACATGGTCGGCGCGGCGCCCGCCTTCCGCCGCGTCGTGGAGGACGCGCAGCGCGCGGCTCGCTCCGACGTCCCCATCCTCGTGTGCGGCGAGAGCGGCACGGGCAAGGAGCTGCTCGCCCAGGCCATCCACAACGCCTCCCCGGGCGCCTCGGGACCCTTCATCGGCATCAACGTGACGGCCATCCCCCGCGAGCTCCTCGAGAGCGAGCTCTTCGGCTACGAGGGCGGCACCTTCACCGGCGCCCGCTCCAACGGCCGCGCGGGAAAGTTCGAGCTGGCCGGGCGCGGCACGCTGCTCCTCGACGAGATCGGGGACATGCCCCTCGAGATGCAGGGCAAGCTCCTCCGCGTCCTGCAGGAGCGCGTCATCCAGCGCCTGGGCAGCGCGCGCGACATCCCCGTCCGGGCCCGCATCATCGCCACCACCCACCGCAACCTGGCGGAGGCGGTGGACGCCGGGCGCTTCCGCCTCGACCTCTTCCACCGCCTCTGCGTGCTGAACCTCTACCTGCCGCCCCTGCGCGAGCGCAGGGAGGACGTGCCGCTCCTCGTCGAGCACCAGCTCCGCCTGCACGCGGAGAGGACCGGCCACAAGGTCCGCATGGCCCCGGCCGTGCTGGCGGCCCTGCAGGCGTACCACTGGCCCGGCAACGTCCGGCAGCTCGCGAACGTGATCGAGGGCGAGCTCTCCCTGCTCGGACCGAGCGACCGGGAGCTCACGCGCATCCCGCCGGCGCTGCTCGAGTCGCCGAAGGCCTGCCCGGTCCCGAACGGCCCCGTCGACGTGGTCCCGCTCGAGGAGCTGGAGCGTCGCGCCTGCGTCCACGCGCTCGCGTGCTTCAAGGGAAACGTGGCCCGGGCCGCCCAGGCGCTCGGCGTGGCCAAGGGCACGCTCTACAGCAAGATGAAGAAGTTCGGCCTGGGAGCGCCCGACGGCCTCCCGACCTCGCCGACCCGCGAGGCGGCTCCGCAGGCGACGGGCGGCCTGCTCTTCGACGGCCGGCCCTAGCGAGCCGTCGCCGCTCGCCGCCGCCCGCGGCGCACCCGTCAGTGCACGATGACCTCGCCCTCGACGGCGCGCTCGCCCTTCTTGAAGGTGATGTTCCCGTCCTTCCCCTCGTCCACCACCACGTGGTCGCCGGGCTTGAGCTCGCCGCGGAGGAGCTTCGTGGCGAGCGGGTCCTGCACCATGCGCTGCAGGGCGCGCTTGAGCGGCCGGGCCCCGTAGATGGGGTCGTAGCCCGCGTCGGCGATGGCCTCGCGCGCGGCGGCCGAGAGCTCCACGGTGAGCTGGCGGTCCTCGAGGAGCCTCCGCAGCCGGCCGAGCTGGATCTCGACGATGCGGCCCACGTGCTCGCGGCTGAGCGGCCGGAAGACCACGATCTCGTCCACCCGGTTCAGGAACTCGGGGCGGAACTCCGCCCGCAGGTGCTCGAGCGCGGCCTCGCGGATGGCCTGCACGTCGCCTCCGGGGCGGCCGGCGAGCCGCTGGATCTCCTGCGAGCCGATGTTGGACGTCATGATCACGACGGCGTTGCGGAAGTCGACCGTGCGGCCCTGGCCGTCGGTGAGACGGCCGTCGTCGAGGATCTGGAGGAGCACGTTGAAGACGTCGTGGTGCGCCTTCTCGATCTCGTCGAAGAGGATGACGGCGTAGGGCCGGCGGCGCACCGCCTCGGTGAGCTGCCCGCCCTCCTCGTAGCCGACGTAGCCGGGGGGCGCGCCGATGAGCCGCGACACGGCGTGCTTCTCCATGTACTCGCTCATGTCGAGGCGGATCATGGCCGCCTCGTCGTCGAAGAGGAATTCGGCGAGGGCGCGGGCGGTCTCCGTCTTCCCCACGCCGGTGGGGCCGAGGAAGATGAACGAGCCCACGGGCCGGTTGGGATCCTGCAGGCCGGAGCGGGCGCGCCGTACCGCCGCCGACACCGCCTGGACCGCCTCGTCCTGGCCGACGACGCGCTGGGCGAGCCGCTCCTCCATGCCGAGGAGCTTCTCCACCTCGCCCTCGAGGAGCTTCGAGACCGGGATCTTCGTCCACTTCGAGACGACCTCGGCGATCTCCTCCGGCGTCACCTCCTCGCGGAGCATGGCGCCGCCCCGGT
>DATDDC010000289.1:0-5360 GCA_036523995.1 Anaeromyxobacter sp. | reverse complement strand
GGCGGGCTTCGCCGCAGCCTGCGGCGCCGCCTCGGCCTCGGGAGCCTCGGGCGCGGCGCCCTCCTCGGGCTTCGCCTCCGCCTTCCCGCCCGCGTCCTCGAGCTTCGCGGCGAGGGCCGCGAACGGATTGTGCGTGAGCGTCTTCTTCTCGGGCGGGCGGCCGTACGGCCCCTTGTCGCCGGGGAGCCGCGGGCCCTGGTAGCCCTTCTTCCGGTCGCCGAACCCGCCGAACCCGCGGTGCTCCCGGGGGCCGCGGTCGGTCCGCTCGGGCCGCGCCTCGCGCGCCTGGGCCGGGGCTCCTTCCGCCTTGGCCTCGCCTCCGGGCGACGCCGGGGTCGCAGCGCCGCCCTCGGCAGGCTTCGCCTCCCCGCCCGCGGCCGGCGGCGGCCGCGGCTCCGGCCGGCGCTTCTCCTTCGGCCGCTTCGGCCCTCCCCCCGGGCCCTGGCCTCCGCCGCGCTCGCTCGCGCGCGGCACATAGATGACCGGCGTCATGAGCTCCGCGGGCGGCCCCTTCTTCTCGACCTGGGCCGTGGGGAGCGCGCCGCGCCAGATGGGCTGCTCGTAGGCGTTGTCCGAGCTGGTCCAGCGCTTCGAGCCGCCCTCGCGGCCCATGAGGTTGAGCCAGGAGTTCACGCGGCTGTCGAGCTCGTCGATGTAGTGCGTGAGGAGCGCCTCGAGGGTGAGCGGCACCTTCGGCGAGCCGTACTCGAGCTTGCCGTGGTGGGCGAGGACGAGGTGCACGACGTGGTGCTCGAGGTCGCGCGGCACCCCCACGCGGCGCGCCTTGTCGTGGATCCACTGCGCCGCCATGACGTGGTGGCCGACGAGCTTGCCCTCGTCGGTGTACTCGGCGTTCTTCTCGCCCATGAGCTCGCGCACCTTGCCGAGGTCGTGGAAGAAGGCGCCCGCCACGAGGAGATCGCGGTCCACCTGCGGATAGTGATCCGCCAAGCGGTGCGCGAGCTTGAGGCAGGAGACGGTGTGCTCGAGGAGGCCACCGGCGTAGGCGTGGTGCATGGACTTCGCGGCGGCGGAGCGGCGCAGCCGCTGGGCGACGTCCTCGTCCTCCACGAACGCCTGGATGAGGTCCTTCACGTGCTTGTCGGAGATGGCGTCGAGGAGCCCGAGCATCTCCTTCCACAGCGCCTCCTCCGCCTCGCCGCTCGGCGCCTTCTCTGGCTTCTTCGGCTCGGGCGGCGGGGCCCACGCGAACTCCGCGGGGTCGAAGGTGGCCGCGTCGACCTTCTGGAGCGACTCGATGCGGATCTGGGGCTTGCCCTGGAACGTGCCGACGATGCCCTCCACCTCGACGTAGTCCTTCTCCTCGAAGGAGGCGGCGAGCTCCTCGATGCGATCGAACGCGCGCGCCTCCAGCTCGCCGGTCTTGTCCTGGAAGGTGACGGCGAGATAGGTCTTCCCGCTCTTCGAGGTGGGGGTCGCCTTCCGGGCGACGAGGAAGACGCTCTTCGGGCGGTCTCCCTCCTTGACGTCCCTGACCCAGATCTTATCCATGGTCCGCGCAAGCTAGCTCAGCCCGGGCGTTTGGACAACGGCCGCTTATGGATGGGAAGGAGGCTCGAAACATGCGGCTGGAACGAGCGAAGGACGCGCTCCTCGTGGTGGACGTGCAGCACGATTTCCTGCCCGGCGGCGCGCTGGCGGTGGGAGGCGGCGACGCGGTGGTCGGGCCCATCGCGGCGCTCGCGCCCCGCTTCGCGACGGTGGTCGCGACGCAGGACTGGCACCCGCCGGGCCACGTCTCGTTCGCGTCCGCGCACCCCGGGCGAAAGCCCTACGAGACGGCGGAGCTGCCCCAGGGCCGGCAGGAGCTCTGGCCGGACCACTGCGTCCAGGGGTCGCGGGGCGCGGCGCTCCACCCGGGCCTTCCCGACGCGGCCATCTCCCTCGTGCTCCGCAAGGGAACGCGGCCCGACGTGGACTCGTACAGCGCCTTCCGGGAGAACGCCGGCCCCGACGGGAGCCGGCCCACGACCGGCCTCGGGGCCTGGCTCTCCGCGCGCGGCGTGAAGCGCGTCTTCGTCTGCGGGCTCGCCCGGGACTTCTGCGTGCGCGCGAGCGCGGTCGACGGGGCGGCCGAGGGCTTCGACGTGATCGTGCTCGACGACCTCACACGAGCGGTGTTCCCCGATCGCCGCGCCGAGGTCGACGCGCTCCTCGCGCGGGCGGGCGTGCGCCTCGCCTCGAGCGCGGATCTCGAGCGCTAGTCCCGCGCCGGCACGAGCTCACGGGCGTCGTGGAGGAGGTCGGGCCACAGGTGCTCGACCGCCGCTGCCGCGGGCGTGAGGGGACGATGCCGTGGCCGCCGGCCTCGTGCTCGGCTACGCGGTCGTGTGCCGCGCGCTCGCGCGGCGCTGGCTCCCCGCGCCCCGGCGCCGCGACCCCGAGGGAGCGCGGGCGGGCCTCGCCCCCGCGTTACAATGGGGACGTGGGGCTGCAGTCGAGCGGCTGCGCGCGCTCCATCCGCGCGGCCCGGCGCCAAAGAAGGTGTGCGCCATGGTGCTCGTCTCCGAGTCGATGAACCGATCGCTCGCGACGGTCTCGCCGGACGCCTCGATGGCGGAGGCGGTCGCCGTCGTGCAGCGGACGGGCGCCGAGCACGTGCTCGTCATGGACGAGCAGACGCTCGTCGGCATCCTGTGCGCGTGCGAGCTCCGCGGCGCCCCGCCCGGCGATCGCGTGTCCGACCGCATGAGCGGGCCCGTGGCGACGGTGCGCCCGGACGTGCGCGTCGAGGACGCGGCGGCCCTGCTGAGGGCATGCAGTCTGGGGTGCCTGCCCGTGGCGGTGGGAGGCCTCATCCTCGGGACGCTGAGCGAGGCGGAGCTGATCCGAGCGGGGGTGTCGGAGCCTCGCCCGCACTGCCGCCGGGAGCACCGCCGCCGGGCGAGCGCGGGCAGGGCCTGATCCGGCGCACGCCCTCGCGCAACGCCTGCGCGCGACGCGGCGGGGGGTGCACTTCTCGCGGCGCAAGAGGCCGGGATCCCAGGGGTTTACCTGGGCACGCCACGTGAAAGAAGGTCTCGGCATGAGCCGTATCGAGTCGGAGGCGCGAGAGGTCCTCCTGCGGCGCCGCCGGTCCCTGTCCGAGAGCGCTCCTGCGATCGCGGGAGACCCCGCGGCCCGGTGGTCCGACTACGAGGCCGCGGCCGAGCCGAGGAGCGAGCTGGTCCGGCGAGAGCTCGCCGAGATCGACGCGGCGCTCGGCCGGATCCAGGACGGCGATTACGGAAGGTGCATCGCCTGCGGCGGGCCCATCGGCCTCCAGCGGCTCCGCGCCATCCCGGAGGCGCGCTACTGCATGGCCTGCAGCGGGCAGATGCCGCACGTGGAGTGACCGCTTCGCGTGGACCTCCCCCCGATCCGTGACGTGCTCGCCTACGTCCTCGGCGACGCGCTCTACCTCAACGTCACGAGCGCCTGCACGCTCGCCTGCACCTTCTGCCCCAAGATCCGAGACGGGGACTGGGTCGTCGGCGGCTACGATCTCCGGCTCGCCCGCGATCCGCCGGCCGACGACGTCTGGGCCGCCGCCGTGCGCGCGGGCATCGCGGGCAGGAGCGAGGTCGTCTTCACGGGCCTGGGCGAGCCGACGCGGCGCATCGCGACGGTGCTCGATCTCGTCGCCCGCTTGAAGAAGGGCGGCGCCGGGCGCGTGCGGCTCGACACGGACGGGCTCGCCGCCCTGCGCGAGGGGAAGGACGTGGCGCGCCTGCTCGCGGACGCGGGCCTCGACGCCGTCTCGATATCGCTCAACGCGCCGGACGCGGAGACCTACGCGCGCTTCTGTCCGAGCCGCTACGGCAAGGACGCCTACCCCGCCGTGCAGGCCTTCGTCCGGAGCTGCGTCGGCGTCATCCCCGACGTCGCGGCGAGCGCGGTCGCGCTGCCCGGCCTGTCGGAGGCGGCGTGCAGGGCGGCGGCCGAATCGCTCGGCGCCCGGTTCCGCTGGCGGCCGTACGATCGCCTGGGCCGGGTCGAGGGGACCTAGCCCTCTCGCCCCACTCGTCGAGTCCCGCCGCGGCATAACCACGCGGGCAAGCGCGTTTTTCCGGGTGGGCGCGGAGCCGAAGGCCCGTCGCTTTGGCTGGACCTGGCGCCGCGAATCATGCATAACCTGCGTGCTTCCGCAGCGTTTGCGCGTCGCGATCAAGGCAAGGGGGCATGATCACACCCAATTCCGGTACCCGCCCGGGGAGAGAGCGGATCCTCGTCGTCGACGACGAGCAGAACGCCCGCGTGGCGCTGCGCACGATCCTCACCGAGGAGGGGTACGAGATCTCCGAGGCGGCGGACGGGGAGGAGGCGCTCGCGCTCCTGCCGGGCTTCGCTCCTGCGGCGGTGCTGGCCGACGTCCGCATGCCGCGGATGGACGGGATCACCCTCCTCAAGAAGGCGCGCGAGCAGGGCTCCGACGCCGTCTTCGTCATGATGACCGCCTTCGCGAGCGTGGAGGCGGCCGTCGAGGCGATGCGCGCGGGCGCCGAGAACTACCTCGTGAAGCCGCTCGACGTGAACGCGGTGCTCGTGGTCCTCGAGAAGGCCCTCGAGAAGCTGCGGCTCCAGCGCGACACGGCGAACCTGCGCGAGCGGGTGCGCGAGCGCTACCGCTTCCACAACATCGTCGGCGACGCGCCCGAGCTGCAGGCGGTCTACGAGGTGGTGAAGCGGGCGGCGCCCACGCGCGCCACCGTCCTCATCCTCGGGGAGTCGGGCACGGGCAAGGAGCTCATCGCCCAGGCGCTCCACGAGGAGTGGGTGACCAGCCTGGTGGAGAAGGGCGAGGCCGGCGCCCGGGGCCGGCCCTTCGTGAAGGTGAACTGCGCCGCCCTCTCCGAGACGCTCCTGGAGAGCGAGCTCTTCGGCCACGAGAAGGGCGCCTTCACCGGGGCGCTGGGGCGCAAGGAGGGGCGCTTCGAACTCGCCGACAACGGCACGCTCTTCCTCGACGAGATCGGCGACATCTCCCCCTCGCTCCAGATCAAGCTCCTGCGCGTCCTGCAGCAGAAGGAGTTCGAGCGGGTGGGCGGCACCCAGACCATCAAGGTGGACGTGCGCCTGGTGGCCGCCACCAACCGCGACCTGGCCGCCGAGGTGAAGGCCGGCCGGTTCCGCGAGGACCTCTTCTACCGGCTCAACGTCGTGCACATCGCGCTGCCCCCCTTGCGCGAGCGATTCGGGGACATCCCGCTCCTGGTCGATCACCTCGTCGAGCGCCTCAACGCCAAGCTCGGGACGCGGTACCTCGGTGCGAGCCCGAGGCGCTCCGCGCTCTCGCGAGTCAGCCCTGGAAGGGCAACGTCCGGGAGCTGGAGAACGTGCTGGAGCGCTCGATGGTCTTC
>DATDDC010000288.1:0-2469 GCA_036523995.1 Anaeromyxobacter sp. | reverse complement strand
GCACCACTTCGTGGCGATGAACGCCGCGCTCGCCGTCGGGCTCTGGCGCTTCGTCCGCGGCACGCAGGCCGCCGCGTGGCAGAGGACGGCCCGCACGGGCGCTCGGGCGGCCTGATCGGCGCCTCGGCGCGCCCGGGGAGTGACGCCCCGGGGGGCGTGCGCTAAGGATCCGGCGTGCCTCCACCGGTCGCGGCGCTCGCGGCGCTCCTCCTCGCCGGGCCGCCTTCCGGGGACGCCCGGGGCCCGAGCATGAAGGACCTCCTCGTCGTCGGCAGGATCCACACCCTCGACCCCGCGCGGCCCCTCGCCGAGGAGGTGCTCGTGCACGGCGGCAAGATCGCCTGCCTCGGGGCGGCGCGGGAGTGCGCGCCGCGGGCGGCGGCGGACGCCCTTCGCATCGAGGCCGGGAGCGCCGTCCCTGGGCTCGTGGACGCGCACGGGCACGTGCAGAGCCTCGGGCGCTCGCGCCGCGAGATCTCCTGCGGCGGCGCCAAGGGTGAGGAGGCCTGCGCGGCGCTCGTCGCCGAGCGCGCGCGCTCGACGCCGCGGGGGACCTGGATCCGGGGCAGGGGATGGGACCAGAACCTCTGGACCCCCGCGCGCTTCCCGTCGGAGGCGACGCTCACGCGGGCGGCGCCGGACCACCCGGTGGTGCTCGTGCGCGTGGACGGCCACGCCTCCTGGGTGAACGCGCGCGCGCTCGCCGCGGCGGGGATCGGCGCGTCCACGGCGGATCCCCCCGGCGGGAGGATCCTGCGCGGGCCGGACGGCAAGCCGACCGGCGTGCTCGTCGACGGCGCCCAGGACCTGGTCCTGCGAAGGATCCCCGCTCCGGACGCCGCCGAGATCGCGAGCGAGATCCTGGCCGGCCTGCGCGAGCTCGTGGCGCTCGGCCTCACCGAGGTGCACGACGCGGGCGTCCCGCCCGCCGCGCTCGACGCGTACGCCCGGCTCGCCGCCGAGGATCGGCTTCCGATCCGGGTCTACGCCATGATCGACGGCCAGGTGCCGCTCGAGGCGCTCGAGGCGGAGCTGGCCCGCTGGAAGTCGCGGGGGGAGGCGGGCCGGCTCACGGTCCGCGCCGTGAAGCTCTACGCGGACGGCGCGCTCGGCAGCCGCGGCGCCGCGCTCCACGAGGACTACGCCGACGACCCCGGCAACCGGGGCCTCCTCGTCACCCAGCCCGACGTCCTCCGCGCGAAGATCCGCGCCGTCGCCCGGGCGGGGCTGCAGCCGGCGGTGCACGCCATCGGCGACCGGGCCGTCTCGATCGTCCTCGACGCGTTCGAGGCGGCGGGGGACCTGCGCGCCCTCCGCCCGCGCATCGAGCACCTCCAGACCGTCCTGCCGCGCGACGTCCCGCGGCTCGCGGCGGCGGGCGCGGTCGCCTCGATGCAGCCCGTGCACGCCACGAGCGACGGCCCGTGGGTGGCGGCGCGCCTCGGGGCCGGCACCGACCGCTTTCGCGGCGCCTATGCCTGGCGCACCGTGCTCCGCGCCGGCGTGCCGCTCGCGTTCGGGTCCGACTTCCCCGTGGAGGACGCGGACCCGCGGGCCGGCATCGCCGCCGCCGAGGAGCGCGTCGCGCGCGACGGGAAGCCGTTCACGCCGGAGCAACGGCTCACCCGCGAGGAGGCGCTGCGGGCCTTCACGGCGGGGGCGGCGTACGCCGCCTTCGCCGAGGGCCGCCGCGGGGCCATCCGGGAGGGGCTCGACGCGGACCTGACGCTCTTCTCGGAGGACGTCCTCGCGGTCCCGGCGGACCGCCTCCGGCGCCTCCGGGTGACGCACGCCATCGTGGGCGGCAGGGTCGAGAGCGCGGCGCCCTAGCGCGCTGCCGGGCGCGGCTCGTTCACGGGGCGCCTCGCAGGAGCCGAGGCAGCCTCACAGCGGCACCCGGTTCCCGTGATGCCCAACGTCCCCGCCGCCGCTGTGAGCGTGATGTCCGGCGCCTTGCGGCGCCTCTAGCGGGGGGAGAACTCTCCCCCCACACCCCCCATCTCGAGCGTCACCTCAAGTGGGAAGCGGAATCAGAGGAGCGTGGCCCAGCCCACGAGGAGCCGGCCTGCGGTGACGCGCCCACCGCCCACGACGAGGACGTCGTTCAGGGCCTTGCCGGACTCGGTGCGCGCCTTCCAGGGCTGGCCCGCGTTGAGGTGCAGCCGCGCCACGCCGCGCTCCGTGTGGTGGAGCACGAGCGCCGTGCCGTCCTCGCCCACGGACGCGACGAGGCCGACGTGCTCCGCGGGGCCGCCGGGCCGGTCGGAGAGGAAGACGAGGTCCCCCGCCGCGGGGCGGCTCCGGCGGACGGCGCCGCGCTCTCGCGCCACTGCGAGGAGGGACGGAGCGTCCGCGGCGCTCGCGGGGAGCGGCTCGCCCGCCTCGGCGAAGGCGGCCCGGACGAGGGCCACGCAGCCGTCGCCGTAGCGCACGCCCGAGACCACGATCTCGCGCCGGCCCACGAGCCCC
>DATDDC010000287.1:0-1793 GCA_036523995.1 Anaeromyxobacter sp. | reverse complement strand
CACGACTGAAGCGACTTAGCAGCAGCAGCAGCACCCCACCCCCACCCCACCCCAGCTAGGCGCACGTTCGGCCACGTGCGCGCCCGGCTCGAGTCGATCGCGCAGGCGACGGGGACGCGGCTCTTCGTCCTCCGCCCGGATCGCACCGCCCTGGCGGACTCCGCCGGGCGGGCCCGCATCGGCGAGCCGCTCCTCGCCCTCGAGCGCGACCGGCTCGAGATCGCGGAGGCGGTGAAGGGCCGCGCCCTCGCGAGCCAGGTCCTCTTCGAGGGCTCGGACGGCCGCCTCTACAAGGCCGGCTACGCCCCGCTCGCGGACGCCTCCGGCACCGTGGTGGCGGTGGTGGGCGCCGACGGGACCGCCGCCTCGTTCGAGACCCTGCGCCGCTTCCGGCGGCTCCTCGCCACCGTGGCCGTGGCCGGAGCCGTGGCGGGCGCGCTCGTGGCCGCGCTCGCGGCGCTCTCCGTCACGCGCCCGCTCACGCGCATCACCGAGGCGGCCCGCGGCATCGCGCGCGGCGACCTCGAGACCCCGCTCTGGAAGCGCAGGCGCAAGGACGAGATCGGGACGCTGCGCGACACCATCGAGGACATGCGCAAGGCCCTCCACGCCCGCGACGCGGAGCGGGAGACGCTCCTCGCCGGGATCGCGCACGAGGTCCGAAATCCCCTCGGCGCGCTGGACCTCTTCGCCGGCCTCCTCGCCGAGGAGCTCCAGGGCGAGCCCGAGGCCGCGCACGTGGCCCGCATCCGCTCGGAGCTCGCCGACCTCTCGAAGGTGGTGGAGGAGTTCCTCGACTTCGCCCGCGCGCGGCCGGCCGTGCGCGAGGGCGTCGATCTCGCCGCGCTCCTCGAGGAGGTCGCCGAGGTGGCGGGGCCGCTCGCGGCGGAGCGAAAGGTCTCGCTGAGCGTGGAGGGCGCCGGCACCGCCCGCGCCGACCGGGAGCAGCTCCGCCGCGCGGCGGTGAACCTCGTCCGCAACGCGGTCGAGGCGGCCCCGGCCGCGAGCGAGGTGGAGGTCGTCGCCCGGGCGGAGGACGGCGAGGCCACCATCGAGGTGAAGGACCGCGGACCCGGTCTCGACGGCGCGGCCCGGGCCAGCCTCTTCCGGCCCTTCTTCACGACGAAGGAGAGGGGGACCGGCCTCGGGCTCGCGCTCGCGAAGAAGGTGGCGGACGCCCACGGGGGCACGCTCGCGCTGGAGGACCGCGAGGGCGGCGGCACCGTGGCGAGGCTGGCGGTACCCGGCGCAAAGGGGTCTGCCTGACCCCTTCTCATGGTATGCCCCCTGCGTGCCCCCTGCGCGCACCCCTGCCGGGTGAGCGCATGCCCGTTGCCTCGCGGGGCGACCCCGTGCAATGCAAGCAGGGACGGCATCGTCCGCCCGGCGTGGGCCCGGCATCGGAGGTGGGAATGGTTCAGGCTCGTCGGGCTGCCGCCGCGGCAGCGGCGCTCCTCCTGTTCGCGTGCAAGGGATCCTCCTCCTCGCCGCCTCCCCCGCCGACCTATTCCGTGAGCGGCACCATCCACGCCCTCGCGGCTACGGCCGCCGATGGCGACACGAACGACGCGGGCGCACCCAAGGCGCACAACGACACGTCCGGCGCCGCGCAGCAGCTTCCGGCGACCGTCACGGTCGGCGGCTGGGCGAGCCGGTCGCTCGACCCGCAGGACTGGTACAGCGCCACGCTCGCGGCGGGGCAGGTCGTCACGCTCCAGATCGCCGACTGGACGAACGGCGGCCCGAACGACCTCGATCTCTGCCTCTACACGATCGCCGACGCGTCGGTGCCC
>DATDDC010000286.1:0-23518 GCA_036523995.1 Anaeromyxobacter sp. | reverse complement strand
CCCCGACCTCGACCCCGACCCCGACCTCGACCTCGACCTCGACCCCGACCGCGACCCCGACCTCGACCCGACCTCGACCCGACCTCGACCCCGACCGCGACCGCGACCCCGACCGCGACCTCGACCGCGACCGCGACCTTTACTTCACCCGCGTCCCGGGCGCGATGGAGTCCCCCACCGTGACCACCTGGAGGTTCGGCGACTCCCCCGCCGCGAGCAGCATGCCGTGCGAGGTGATGCCGCGGAGCGGCCGCGGGGCCAGGTTCGCCACCACCACGATGCGCTTCCCCACGAGGGCCTGCGGATCGGGATAGGCCTGCGCGATTCCGGCGACGATGGTCCTCGGCTCCGGTTCGCCCGCGTCGACGGCGAGCTTCACGAGCTTGTCCGCGCCCTCCACGCGCTCGGCGGCCTTCACCACCGCGACGCGCAGCTCGAGCTTCGCGAAGTCCTCGTACTGGATGACGCCCGGCGGCGGCGCCGGCTTCGCGCTCGCCTTGGTGGCGGTCTCGGCCGGGCTCGCCGCCTTCGAGACCTTCGCGCCCGGCTCGCCCTGCGGAGCGATGAGCTTCTCCACCTGCTTCGCCTCGAGGCGCGCGATCTGCGGCGGCTTCCCCCTGGCCTCGATCGGCGGCCCGTCGAATGGATCGAAGCCCTTCTCCCAGACCGCCGGCCGCGGCTGCCCGAAGGCGGCGGCGAGCCCGTCGCAGAAGCGGGGCAGGACGGGCGAGAGGAGCGTCGCGAGGCCGCGGAGCGCCTTCCCCACCGCGAAGAGGAGGGCGCGGTTCACCGGCGCCGCCGGGTCCTCCCAGGGCTTCGCCGCCTGGAGCGCCTTGTTACACCGGTCGGCGACCTGGTTCGCGAGCCGGACGACCTCGCGCAGCTCGAGGGCCAGGTACGCGGCGCGGCCGAGGTGGAGCGCCGAGCGGGTGGCCTCGACGATGCCCTCGTCCGGCGTCTCCCGGAGCGGCGCGCCCGCCTTCTGCACGAGCGCGGCGGTGCGCGAGGCGAGGTTGGCGATGTTGTTCGCGAGGTCGGCGTTCACGCGGTTCCGGAACTCGTCGAGCGAGAGGTCGAGGTCCTGGACTCCGGGGCCGAGGTTCGCGGCGTAGAAGTAGCGGAGGAGCTCGGGGTCGAGCCCGGCGTCGAGATAGGTCTTGCCCGTGATGAAGGTGCCCCGCGACTTCGACATCTTCTCGCCGTTCACCGTGAGATGACCGTGCACGGAGAGGCGGTCCGGGCGCTTCAGCCCCGTGGCCCAGAGCATGGCGGGCCAGAACACCGCGTGGAAGCGCAGGATGTCCTTCCCGATGAAGTGCTCGAGGCGCGAGGGTGCGCCCTCGGCGAGGTAGCGCTTCTCGAACTCCTCGGGCGAGAGGCGGCGCTCCGGCGGCGCCTCGGCGGCGAAGTACCGCTCCGCCGAGGAGAGGTAGCCGATGGGCGCGTCCACCCAGACGTAGAGGTACTTCCCGGGGAACTCGGGGTCGTTCACCGGGAAGCCGAAGTAGGGCGCGTCGCGGGTGATGCACCAGTCCTGGAGGTCGGCGAGCCAGCCCTTCACCTGCTCGCGCACCCCCGCCTCGAGGTGCCCCTCGCCTTCGACCCACTCGCGGATGAGCGGCTCGACCTTCTCGAGGTCCACGTAGGCGTGCTCCGAGGAGCGCACCACCGGCGGCGTCCGGCAGATGGCGCAGTACGGGCTCTCGAGCTCGCGCGGATCGTAGGTCGTGCCGCAGTTCTCGCAGACGTCGCCGTACTGGTCGGGCGTGCCGCACTTCGGGCAGGTGCCCTTCACGAAGCGATCCGGCAGGAACCGCTTGTCGACCTCGCAGTAGAGCTGCTCCACCGCCTTCTTGTAGATGAGCCCCTTCGCCTTGAGCGCCCGGAAGAAGCGATGGGACCAGCGGTCGTTCTCCGGCGAGTCCGTGGTGTAGAAGATCGAGAACTCGACGCCGAACCTCCGGAAGTCCGCGAGCTGCTCGGCGCGGTACTTCTCGGTGAAGTCCTTGGGCGTCATGCCGGCCTTCGCGGCGTTCACCTCGATGGGCGTGCCGTGCGAGTCGGCGGCGCAGACGTACGCGACGTCGTCGCCGATGGACTTCCGGAAGCGCACGTAGACGTCGGTCTGGATGTACTCGACGAGGTGGCCGAGGTGGACGGAGCCGTTCGCGTACGGCAGCGCGCTCGTGACGAGGAGTCGTTCGCTCAAGTCCGTGCCCTTTCCGATGGCCCCCCGGCGAGGAGCCCGATGAGGACCCGCTCCAGGCGCATGCGCCCATCCTGTCCGCTCTTCATGGCCACGTCCGCCTCGGCGAGGCCCGAGAGCGCGTCGAGCAGCTCGCCGCGATCGAACCGGGTGGAGGCCTGGTACTTCATCCAGAACCCATAGGGCTTCCTGTTGCCGAGCTCCTCTTCCGAGATGGCCGGCAGCACCGCCGCCTGCCACTCGTTGTAGCTCGCGATGCGCCGGCCGCCCGAGGCCTTGCGGGCGCGCTCGCCCTCGACGACGAGCCGTCGCACCGTCCCCGCGAACGTGCCGAGGAGGAGGAAGGGCGACGCCCCGTCCTGGATGGAGCGGTCGAGCACGGCCAGGGCGGCGGCGAGATCGCGCGCCTCCACCGCGTTGCCGAGCGCGAAGACGGGGTCCTCCGCGACGCGCGTCACGACCTCGTCCACGTCCTTCGCCCCGATGACCTTGCGGTCGCCCACGTAGGCGGCGAGCTTCGCCACCTCCGAGGCGAGCGTGCGCGCGTCGTCTCCCACGAGCTCGGCGAGCCGCGCCTCGCCCCCGTGATCGACGCGCTTGCCGGTGCCCGCCAGGAGCTGTTCCAGCACGGGGCCCAGCACCGGCCGCTGCGCGTCCCAGGTGGTCCCCTCCTTCTCCACCTGCGTCGTGACGCGCCGCCCGGCCGCGGCGAGCTTCTTCACGATCGGCAGCCGGCCGTCGATCTTGCCGGCCGCGACGAGGAGCACGTGCCCCGGCGGGAAGCCGCGCGCCAGCGCGGCGTCGAGCCCCGAGGCGTCGTCCTTCGCGGCCTTCATCTCGCGCTCCACGGCGAACCGCGCCGCGCCGATGACGAACGCGGCGTCGAACGCGTCGCGCTCCTCCCCGCTCCAGCCGAACTCCTTCGCGAACCGCTTCTCGAGCGCCTCTGCGAAGGCGTCCTCCGGCTCGCCCTGCGGCGGGACGAGGTCCTCGGCCTTCCAGCCCGCCTTGGCGACGAGGGCGAGGAGGCGGCGGGCGGCCTCGCGCTGGCGGCCGTCGACCCACATCTCGCGGGCGCGGACGAAGGCGCCGCTCGCGTCCTCCTTGGAGGCGAGGAAGGCGGGCTCCTGCACGAGCACGACCTTGCCGCCGCCGAAGAGCCCGCCCGTCGCGATCTCCGCCCCGACCTCGGCGGGAGACGCGGCCGCGTCCAGCTCGACGACGTTGAGCGAGCGCTGGGCCTCGGGGACGAGGACGGCCGCGAGCTCGCGGGCGGCGCGGAGCGCGAGGAACGCGTCCCCGTCGAAGAGGTACACCGGCCGGGGCTTCCCCGCCCTGGCCTCGGCCAGGCAGGTCTCGAGCGTCGCCCCCGAGGCCCTGGCGCCGCCCGCCGCCCCGCGCCTGTCGAATCCCCTAGGCGCGGCCATGGAACCACCCGATGAGGAGCCGCTCGAGGGCGAGGACGGGCGAGGCGTTCTGCAGCAGCGCGGCCGCGGTGTCCTCCACCTCGCGGCGGCGGAGGAGGACCTCCTCGGGCGGGAGCGCCCGCGCGGTGCGCCCGGTCGGCTCGGCGAGGTCGGCGAGCGCGAGCGCTCCCGAGCCGGCCTGCACCGCGGCGACGTCGCGAAGCCACACGAGGAGGAGCTCGCACAGCGCTCCCGCGGACTCGCGATCCTCGCCGTGCGCCCTCGCGAAGGCGAGCCACGCGCCCGCGTCGTCCGGATCGAGCGAGGCGGCGGCGAGGACGGCGTCGCGCTCGGCGGCGAGCACGTCGTCGCGAACCGCGAGCGCTCGCCCCAGCGAGCCGCCGGAGATGGCGGCGGCGAGCTTCGCCGCGTCCGGCGCGTGGCCCGCCGCGCGCAGGCGCTCCTCGACCACCTCGGCCGGGAGCGGCGCGAACGCGACGCGGAGGCAGCGCGAGCGGATGGTGGGCAGGAGCGAGTCCGGGCTCGAGGCCACGAGCACGAGCGTCGTGTCCACGGGCGGCTCCTCCAGCGTCTTGAGGAGCGCGTTCTGCGCCTGCGGGTTCATCGCGTCGGCGGGATCGACCACGACGAAGCGCCGCCGCCCCTCGAAGCGCTTCAGCGCGAGCCGCCGGTCCACGAGGTCGCGCACCTGATCGACGACGATGTCCTTCGAGGGGGAGCGGCCGCCCTTCGGCTCCCAGGCGCCCGCCTTCGCCATCGCCCTCTCCTCGCGCAGGACGAGGACGTCCGGGTGGATGCCCTTCGCGATCTTCCGGCAGGGGCCGCACGCGCCGCAGGGGTCCTCGCGGAAGCCGCCCGGCCCCGCCGTGCCGCCCTCGCAGTTCGCCGCCTGCGCGAGGAGCCGGGCCGCGCGCGCCTTGCCCACGCCCTCCGGGCCGCCGAACAGGTAGGCGTGGTGGAGCGCGCCGCGGCGGAGCGCGGAGCGCAGGGGAAGGAGCGCGCGATCCTGCGCGATGATCTCCGAGAACGGCATGCGGGGCGGCGCGGAAGATAACATAAGCCCCTGCCGCCACGGCCGCTTTCACGGTGTGGGTGCAGGTGGGCGGGCGAAATGGACAGCCTCCCCGCGCCCGGTATCATGGTCGTCGGACCGGCTGCGCCGCAGCCTTCACGATCAGGCCAGGCCTCGCCCCATGAACATCACGCCCCTCGACATCACCCAGAAGCAGTTCCCCCGTGTCTTCCGCGGATTCGATCCCGAGGAGGTGGAGGCGTTCCTCGCCCTCGTGGCGTCGGAGTTCGAGGCGCTCGTGAAGGAGTCCCTCGCGCTGCGCGAGGACAACCACCGCAAGGCCGAGGACATCGCCGAGTACCGGAGCCGCGAGCGCGCGCTCCAGGAGACGCTCGTCACCGCCCAGAAGGCCTCCGAGGAGATCCGCGAGGCCTCCCGCAAGGAGGCGGAGATCACCATCTCCGACGCCGAGCTGCAGGCCGAGAAGATCGTGCAGGCCGCCCACGCCCGCTTCCTCCGCATCGTGGACGACATCAACGAGCTGAAGCGCCAGCGCATCCAGTTCGAGACGAACGTGCGCACGCTCGTCGAGAGCCACGTGAAGCTCCTCGACGCGTTCCGCGAGCCGGCGCGGGAGGAGTCGGTGCAGTTCATGCCGCCGGCGCGGAAGAAGGCGGCGGAGGAGTAGGCGCGCACCGAAGTAGGTGGCCGGCGGGCCCATCCCGGGAGTGCATCGACCGAAATGGTTCTCACGCGGCGCCGGGCCGACGCATCGGCCGTCCCGATCGCGCCGGCGTCCGAGAGGGCGCGAACTGTGCCACGATGCGCGTGTGAAGGACGCCTACGCCCGCGCGGCCGAGGCCCTCCGCTCCGCCGGCGCCCTCGTCGTCACCGCCGGCGCCGGCATGGGCGTCGACTCCGGGCTCCCGGACTTCCGCGGCAACGAGGGCTTCTGGAAGGCCTACCCGCCGTACGCGCGGCTCGGCCTCTCCTTCGTCGACGCCGCGAGCCCGGCCCACTTCGAAGGCGACCCGGCGTTCGGCTGGGGCTTCTACGGGCACCGGCTGAGCCTCTACCGCTCCACCGTGCCGCACGAGGGGTTCCGCATCCTGCTCCGCTGGGTCGAGCGCTTCGCGCTGCCCGCCTTCGTCGTCACGTCCAACGTGGACGGCCAGTTCCAGAAGGCGGGCTTCGCGCCGGAGGCCGTCCTGGAGGTCCACGGCTCCATCCATCACCTGCAGTGCACCGAGCCCTGCTCGCACGCGATCTGGGACAACGGGGAGACGGTGGCGGTCGACCTCGAGAGCATGCGGGCGCGCAGCGTCCCGCGCTGCACCCGCTGCGGCGGCGTGGCGCGGCCGAACATCCTCATGTTCGGCGACTGGTCGTGGCTGTCCTCGCGCAGCGACGCGCAGCGCGACCGCTTCGAGGCGTTCGTCGAGGCGAGCCGGGACGAGCGGCTCGCGGTCGTGGAGCTGGGAGCCGGGACGGCCATCCCGACCATCCGGCACACGTCCGAGCGGCTCGGCTCCCACGGCGGCGGCGCCACCGTCGTCCGCATCAACGTCCGCGAGCCCGAGATCGGCCCGCCGCACGTCGGGATCGCGACCGGCGCGCGCGAGGCGCTCGAGCGCATCGACGCGCTGCTGCGGTGATGATGCTCGGCGGTCGCGGTCGGGGTCGCGGTCGGGGTCGAGGTCGAGGTCGAGGTCGGGGTCGGGGTCGGGGTCGCGGTCGGGGTCGGGGTCGACGTCGGGGTCGAGGTCGAGGTCGCCGTCGAGGTCGGGGTCGCGATCGGAGTCGCGGTCGCGGTCGGGTCGGGCTCGATTCCCGCCCGCTCAACGCGCCGGCGCCGCCCTCCGCTCGACCGCGAGCGCCGTGTACGCCATTCCGTCCGGCTCGCGCCCGGCCGCGAGCGTCCGCGCCACCTTGCCCGTCGCGAGGTCGAACTCCGCGAAGGTGATGCGAAGGGCCCGCAGCGTCATCGTCGCTCTCCTCGCCCGGCGTGGCTCCCGCGCGCTCCGGCAGCTCACGGCGCCCCACCGCCGAAGAGCGCGCTCGCGACCGCCGCGAAGCCCGCGAGCACACCCCGCGGCCAGAGGACGACCGGGAGGGCGAACGCCGCGCCCGCGACGAAGGCCCACGCCCGCGGATGGGAGGTGCGCATCTGGGTCGCGACGAAGACCGAGGCCCCGAACATCGCGAGCGTGAGGGTCCCTCCCACGAGGACCGCCGCCGACCACGTGAAGCCGCCGAGTCTCAGGGCACCCGCGACGGCGAGGAGCCCGGCGGCGTTGATGAGATCGCGTCCCGTCCCCGCCCACCGGGCGCGCCGCTCCTCGCGGCGAAGCCTGAGGCCGATCTCCTGCACGAGGAGGAAGCCCACCACGGCAGCCGCGAACGCGGCCGTGGCGAGGGTTCGCGCCGCCCCAGTCCTGGCCTCGAGCGTCCACACGGGCCGATGCTAGCCCGTCGCCGTGCCGCATTCACGGGTCACGGACGCCCACGTCCCGAAGACACAGGCGCGACGCCGCTGCTGCAGCCGATACGATCGCGCCATGACCCCGACCGACCTGCGCCTCCTCGAGCAGCCGATCGCCCCCCTCCCCGCGGACGAGCTTCCCTCGGGGCTCGTCGACCGCGTCGCCGCGTACAACGCGGCGGTGGGCGCCTTCCGCGCCCTGGTCCGTCAGGCCCTCGACGAGGTGCAGGCCGGCGGGGTCGTCTCCTCGAAGAAGGCCGAGGCGCTGCGCGCGTGCGCCGCCGACCTCGTCACCGCGAGAGCATGGCTCCTCAGGAAGGCGAGCCGCACCTCGGAGCCGGGGGGCGGCTAGCGGTCCTGCTTCCCGGAGCAGCCGCGGAGCCCTTCGCCCGCCTCGGGGTCCGCGGGGACGATGCGCAGCGCCTCCTCGAACGCGGCGCGCGCCTCCGGGCAGCGCCCCTGCCGCGCGAGCGCCTTCCCGAGGAGGACGTGGGCGGGCGCGTGCGCCGGCGCGAGCGCGAGCCCCCTCCGCGCGCTCTCCTCCGCCTTCTTCGCGTCTCCGCGGGCGAGCTCCATCCGCCCCAGCGCCACCTGGCGCCGCGCCGGAGCCAGCGCGTCGCCCGTGCGGGACTCGGCGGGGGCGAGCACCTTCTCCATCTCGGCGGCGCTCACCTCTCCGAGCGCCACCTGGATCCGCCCGCGGACGATCCGCCGGAAGCCGACCTTGCGGAAGTGCTCGTAGGCGGCGAGGCGGCGCCTCGCGTCCACCACGCCGACGACGGGGTGCATCCGCACGCCGAGCTCCCCGTAGAGCGCGTCGGCCCGGTCGACGAGGAGCGGCATCTTCGCGCCCGAGCTGCGCAGCAAGGCCTTCGCCTCCTCGAGGTCGTCGGCGTCGGAGACCACGGCCACGAAGCGCACGCCCTTCCCGGCGTAGTCCCGCTCCACGAAGGACAGCTCGCGCAGCGCGGCGAGGGAGTTCTCGCTCGCCGTTCGGAAGATGACGAACACGCTCGCGCGCGCGTCGCCGAGGAGCGGCGCCTTGCCGCCCGCCGCCGCGGCGAGGTCGCGATCGCGGAGCGGGTCCCCCACGGCGAGGTTCGCGAAGGCGGGGGTCCGCCCCGGCGCGAGCGCGCCCAGGGCGAGGATCGAGGCGAGGAGGGCGTGCATCGATCTCCTCATTTCGCCGGATGGGCGACGACGGTCTGGTTGTCGTAGCTGCGCGTCTCGTGGCAGGTCTTCGCGCAGGAGCCGCCGCGCGCCGTCTTCACGTAGTTGAGCCTCAGGATCCATCCCTTCGGCCCGTACGGCACGCCCTCGCGGATGTGGTGCGACTGCTTCGAGGCGTGCACCTCGTGGCAGGCGCGGCAGGTCCGGCCGCGGTCCTCCTTGTTGACGTGCACGAAGTGGAGGTTCTTCGCGCCGTTCCGGAAGTTCGTGAGCGTCGTCGTCTCCGGCGCGCGGAAGGCCCGCTCGTTGTGGCAGCCGAAGCAGAGCCTGTAGGTCTCGGTCGCGTACGGCGCGTAGAACTTCTCCGGGTACGTCGCGACGAGCAGGCGGAAGTTCGCGCTCCCGTGCGGGCGATGGCAGGCGCTGCAGTCCTTCGCCTTGATGGGCGCGTGCCAGTCCGGGTTCTGCGCGAGCCACTCCTTCATGTTCGCGAGAGAGCGCCCGTCGGCGGAGCGCATCCCCTCCTTCGAGTGACAGCCGAGGCAGAGGTCGAAGGGGTACGCGACGAGGAGCTTCTCGACGCTCGAGCCGTGCGGATTGTGGCAGTTCGCGCACTTCGCGCCGGTGGTGACGGCCCCGTGCTTCACCCTGGCGGAGGCGACGTGCTCGCCCACGTCGGAGTGGCACGAGGTGCAGAGCGCCACGGTCTCGTCGACGAGGAGCTTGGGCTGCTTCGAGCCGTGCGGGTTGTGGCAGTTCGTGCAGGCGTCGGCCGCCGCCCAGTGCACGACCTCCCGCTTCAGGAGGTCGCGCACCTCGTCGTGGCAGCCGAAGCAGAGCTCGTTCACGGGCCCCGAGGGCTTCCCCGGGTTCTTCGGGTCGTTCCGGACGTGGCAGAGCGCGCAGTCGCCGGTCTCGTACGCGGCGTGCACGCTCGTGACCTCGGACGGCCTGAGCGGAGCCACCGCAGAGCCCGCCCGGGCGGGCTCGGCGGCGAGCGCGGCCGCGACGGCGCACGCGAGCGCCAGGCGACGGGCAGGACGAGGCGAGACCATGCTCCTCCGGAGCGGCAACGGTCCTGGCCCCTCACCCAAGGGCCGGGAACGGCGGGGCAAGATAACCCAGAGGGGTTGCGGGGCGTCAAGGGCGCGGGAATCCAGATACGGAGCGGCGGGTTTTGCGGGGGCCGAAGCGTGGCCCGCCGTTACGTTACCCCGCACGGCCGGCCCGCTGGCGCGGGGACGGCCGTTCGGGAGGCGCGAGTGAGCCGAGAGCCGGAAGAGCGGCAGCAGCGCGCGACCGGCGCCGTGAGACCTGGCGCGCTCACCGGGCTGCTGGAGGAGCTCGCGCACACTCCCGTCCCGGGGACGAACGACCGCTGGGACCGGTGGCTCCGGCCCGGGGCGGTGGTGGCGGACCGCTTCGAGCTGCTCCACGAGATCGGCCGCGGCGGCTTCGGCATCGTCTACCAGGCCCGCGACCGTGCTCTCGGCCGCCTCGTCGCGTTCAAGGCGGTGCGCACCGGCGATCGCGCCGCGCTGAGGGAGGAGCGGCTCCGCCGCGAGGCCGAGGCGGCGGCGCTGCTCTCGCATCCCAACATCGTCTCGATGTACGACGCCGGGCACGCCGAGCAGGGACCCTACCTCGTGCTCGAGCTGCTGCGCGGGCAGACGCTCGCCGATCGGCTCGAGCAGGGACCCATCCCGCTCCGCGAGGCGCTGCGCATCGCCGTCGAGATCGCGAAGGGGCTCGCCCACGCGCACGGCGCGGGCGTGGTGCACCGGGACCTCAAGCCCGCGAACGTGTTCCTGTGCGAGGACGGGCAGGTGAAGCTCCTCGACTTCGGCCTCGCCCACGCGCTCGGGCGGCGGCGCATCGAGGGCGGCACGCCCGCGTTCATGGCGCCCGAGCAGTGGAGGGGCGCGCCCGAGGACGAGCGCACCGACGTGTTCGCCCTGGGCGTCCTCGTCTTCCGGATGCTCGCGGGCGAGCTGCCCTTCCCCGAGGACGACGAAGGGCGCGAGGTCCAGTCCTCCCGGCCGGCCCCCTCGCTCGACGTGCCGGAGGTCCCCGCGCTCGGCGAGCTCGCCCGCCGGATGCTGGCGAAGGACCCCGTCGACCGTCCGCGCGACGGCGCGGCGGTCCTGGCGGCGCTCTCCGCGTACCAGCGCGAGCTCGATCGGACGCCCTCCGCCCAGGAGCGGCCCGCCCGCGCGCGGCGCAGGTCGCGCGGACGGATGGTCGCCCTCTCCGCGGCTGCCGGGATCGCCATCACAGCCGCGATCCTGGGCGGCGTCCTCCTGGCGCGGTCGCCTGGCGGAAGCGTGTCCGCCTCGCCCATGACGGTCGCCGTCGCGGACTTCGCGAACCAGACCGGCGAGCCGGAGCTGGACGGCCTCTCCGGCATGCTCATCACCTCCCTCGAGCAGTCGCAGCGGCTCGCCGTGCTCTCGCGGGTGCGGATGCTCGACGTCCTGCGCCAGCTCGGCAAGGCGAACGTGACCGTGGTGGACGAGGCGCTGGGGCGGGAGCTCGCGCTCGGCGCCGGCGTCCGCGCCCTGGTGCTCGCCTCCATCCGCCGCTTCGACGGCCTCTACGCCATCGAGCTCAAGGTCCTCGACCCGGTGCGGAGCGAGTACCTCTTCACGCTCCAGGAGTCGGGCCGCGGCAAGGCCAGCGTGCCCGCCATGATCGATCGGCTCTCGGAGCGGACCCGCGAGAGGCTGCGCGAGACGCCGGCCGAGGTGCAGGCCAGCAACGTGAAGGTGGCGGACCTCACCACAGGGAACCTCGAGGCCTACCAGCACTACTTCCGCGGCGACCAGCTCAAGGAGGCCATCCGCTACGAGCCCGCCATCGAGGAGTACCGGCGGGCCATCGCCATCGACCCGCAGTTCTCGCTCGCGCACTACCGCATCGCGTACCTCGGCAAGTTCACCGGCCTCGACGAGGCCTCGCGCCGCACCGAGATCGAGGCCGCGCTCCGGCACGCGGACCGCGTCCCCGCGAAGGAGCGCGCGCTCATCCAGGCGTGGAAGGCGGTGATGGACGGCCGCAGCGAGGAGGCCCACGCCATGTACGAGCAGGCGGCGCGCGCGTATCCGCAGGACAAGGAAGTCCTCTTCATGGCGGGAGACCAGTTCGTCCACGAGGACAAGTTTGCGGAGGCGCTTCCGTACATGGAGCGGGCGGTGGCGCTCGATTCCACGTTCGAGCCGGCGCTGATGCACCAGGCGGATTCGCTCGCGGGGCTCGGGCGCTTCGACGACATGCTGGCGATGGCGCAGCGCTGGACGGAGCGCGCGCCCAGCGGGGCGGCCTTCCGTGCGCTCGCGGGGGCGCAGGTCCACGCCGGCGGCGTGGAGGAAGCCGTCGCCGCTTCGCGCCGCGCGCTCGACATCGACGGGACACCGTACTCGCGGGCGTCGCTCGGCGAGACGCTCCTCCTCGCCGGCCGGTACCGCGAGGCCGAGGCGCTGGTCCGCTCCTCCGCGGCACCGGGCGCGTCCGCGCTGAGCCGCCGCGTGACCACCGAGACGCTCGTCGGCGCCCTCGCCTACCAGGGCCGCCGGCGCGAGGCGCTGCAGCTCGTCGACGCGTTCCCGGACGAGCTCGAGGAGAAGCACGGGTACAAGCGCGCCGTCCGGCTCGAGCTGCTCCTCGGCGACGGGCCCACCGAGGCGAACGTCCGGGAGGCGCGCGCCCTCGCCGAGAGCGCCGGGTCGAAGGTCCAGGAGCACCTGGCGCTGCCGCTCCTCGTCCTGGGCGAGCTCGACTCCGCCGCCCGCGTCGCGAAGGGCCTCCGGCCGCTGGCGCGGCGCCAGTACGAGGCCGCGCTCGCCTGGAAGAAGGGCGACCGCAGCCGCGCGCTCTCCATGCTGCGCGAGCTGGCCAAGGCCCCCGATCACGAGGTGCGCGCGCCGAGCCTGTTCCTCCTCGCCAAGGTCGCGTCGGAGGAGGGCCGCGCCGAGGACGTCGTCCAGGCGGTGGAGACGCTCCGCAGGACGCCCGGTGGCGCGTGGCGCACCTGGGCCTGGCCGCACGCGCTCCTCCTCGCGGCGAAGGCGCACGACCGGCTCGGCGAGCGCGGCAGTGCGCGCGGCGTCGTGGACGAGGTCCTCGCCATGTGGAAGGACGCGGACGAGGACCTGCCCATGCTGGCCGAGGCGCGCGCGATGCGCGGAAGGCTCGCCATGCGGCTCGCGCCTCCTCGCGCAGGTGCAGCTCGGAGAGGCGGATTCACGGCACGGACGGCGCCGTAGACCCGGTCGTCCTCGCCGCCGCGCTCACGCGCCCACGAGCGCCGGCAGCTCTGCCAGCGAGCTGATCTCCGCGTCCGGCGCCTCGGGGATGCGCTCCCTGGGCTGGCCGGCCCGGTTGCACCAGGCGACGCGCAGCCCCGCGGCCTTGGCGCCGCACGCGTCCCAGCCGTTCGCCGAGACGAAGGCGATCTCGTAGGGCCACAGCCCGAGCCGGTCCAGGGCGAGGCGGTACACGGCGGGGCTCGGCTTGTACACGCCGACCTCCTCGATCGAGATCACCGCGTCGAGCAGCGGCGCGAGCCCGGCGCTCTCGGCGGCGGCGGCGAGCATGCGGGGCGCGCCGTTCGACAGGATGGCGAGCTTCAGGCCGGCGGCGCGGAGCTGCTCGAGGACGCCGCGGGCCTCGGGATACGCGCCGAGGCGCTCGTAGAGCGACATGAGGCGCTCGCGCAGGCCCGCGTCCGCGATGCCCAGGCTCTCCATCGCGAAGTCGAGCGCGTCGCCGGTGACGTGCCAGAAGTCGGCGTGCCGGCCCATGAGGGCCCGCAGCCACGTGTACTGGAGCTGCTTCGCGCGCCACAGGTCGGCGAGCGGCTGCCACTTCGCCCCGAGCGACTCCCGCGCGCGCTCGGCGGCGCTCGCGACGTCGAAGAGCGTGCCGTACGCGTCGAAGACCACGGCGCGCGCCCCCGTGAGCCCGGGGGACTCCGGGCGCTCCATCCGTGCCATGTGCACCTCCGCGAGCGAGAACCTCGATCATGCCGCGTTCGGCCGGCCTCGTCATCGCGCCTTCGCCCGCTGCGACCCCGGCGCGCCCCTGCCGGGATGCGGCGAGTTGCGCGAGACCCGAGGCCGCGCCGGAGCGGTATCCTCGATGGCGATGAGACGGCTCCTCCTCGCCGCAGCGATCGCGCTCTCCGCGTGCGCGTCCTCGGCGCCGCACGCCGTGGGCGCGGCGGCCATCAACAGCGGGCTCGCCCTGGGCGGCGCCGCCGCGCAGCGCGCGGGCGGAGGCTGCTACGCCGTGTGCACGAACGGCACGGTCTGCAACCCGAAGACCGGCCTGTGCGAGAAGCCGGCGGCCGACGTGTACTGCGAGGAGGCGCCCGGCGGCGGCGTGCGCTGCGTGCCCCTCCAGATCGGGAAGGAGGGCGAGCAGCGCCCCGGCGCGAACCTGCCCGTGGGCGTCTCGCCGGCCACCGGCACGGTCCAGCCGCCCCCGGCGGAAGCGTCGCCGCGCCCGCAGTGAACGCGAGCGGGTCGTCGTCGAGCCGGACCGCCTCGCCGCACGGCGCCCGCGGCCTCGAGCGCGACCTCGGTCCTTCGGACCCGCGGCGCGAGCGCCGCGAGGATCCCGCCGGGACGTGAACCCGGCGAGGCGGCTCCTTAATCCAGAGGCCGTGAGCGAAGACCTGAACCCGCAGGGCCGGCAGATGGCGGACGAGTCGATGGTCCGCACCCTCTCGGCCCAGGCGGAGGCGCTCTGGCCGCAGGAGTCGCAGCTCGTCCGCCGCTATGCCCTCCCCTCCTCCCCGAGGATCCTCGACGCCGGCTGCGGAACCGGAGAGGCCTCGCGCCGCTTCGCCGAGGCCTTTCCGGACGGGGCGGTCCTCGGCGTCGACATCCTCGACGCGCACCTCGAGCGCGCCCGAGCCGCCTGCGCCCACCTCGGGGCGCGGGCCTCCTTCGAGAACCGCAGCGTCTTCGATCTCGGGCTGCCCGGCGGCTCCTTCGACCTCACGGTGTGCCGGCACGTGATCCACGCCATCCCGCGGGCGGAGCAGGTGATCGCCGAGCTCGTGCGCGTCACCCGGCGCGGAGGGCGCGTGCACCTCATCGCCGAGGACTACGGGATGGTCCATTTCCCGCGACGCGTCCACGACGCCATGCGGTTCTGGACCGAGGTCCCGGCCCGTTTCGCGAGGGCCACGGGGACGGACCTCTTCGTCGGGCGCCGCGCGCCGGGGATCTTGCACGGCCTCGGCGTCCGGTCGATCACCGTCGACTACCTGGTGGTCGACACCATCCGGGTCCCGCGCGCGACCTTCGCCGCGATCTGGACGGCCTGGCGCGACGGCTACGTCGACGCCGTGGCCGAGCACGCGGGCATGCCGCCCGCGGAGGTCCGCGCGAACTTCGACGACCAGATCGCGACGCTCCTCGATCCGGCCTCGTACGCCGCGTGGATCGTGCCGGTGGTCTCGGGCGTCGTGGCGTGAGCGCGAGGGCCTACCGTGCGCCGCCGCTGAGCGCGCGCCCGAGCGAGGCCGCCTCGCGGGCGAGGACCTTGGCCATGCGCGCGCAGGCGGCGCGGTCGAAGCGATTGCGCGGCCCGGTGACGCCGAGCGCGCCCACCAGGCGCCGGCCGGCCCCGAACACAGGCACGGCGACCGCCGCGGCCTCCGGATCGCGCTCCCCGAACGACGCGTAGGAGCCGCGGCTCCGGATGCTCTCGTAGAGGTCTCCCTTGCCGCCCGTGAAGGCGACGAGGACGCGCGCGCTGGCGCCCCGGTCGAGCGGAAGCTCCGCCCCCTCCTCGAGGTGCGAGCTGACGGCGCGCGCCGAGTTCACGCGGTAGAGGCAGATGCGCCGGTCCCCCTCGCGTACGTAGAAGGCGGCGGTCTCGCAGAGCTCCTCCACCAGCTGCCGGAGGACGGGGCGGACGTAGTCGGCCAGGTCGAAGGCGTTCTGGTAGCGGACGCCCAGCCGCCACAGCGTCGGACCGAGTCGGAACTGCCCGTCGCCGTCGCGGTGCAGGTAGCCGAAGCGCTCGAGCGAGGCGGCGAGCCGCAGGATGGTGCTGCGGTAGAGCCCCGTGCGGCGGGCGAGCTCGGCGAGCGGGAGCCGCGGCCCGCCCTCGGAGAACGCCCCCAGGATGGCGAGCGCCCTCTCCACCGCCTCCACGCGCTGCTCGGCCATCTCGTCCCCGCTCGGGCGCGGCGCCTTGACACCCCGCCGGCACGGTGCCAGCGTCTATCACGCAGACCATCATTCTGTACAGCAGAACGAAGCTCCGGAAGCCCATGGGCGAGGTCGCAGGCGAGGTGGACGTGCGGGTGAGCGAGGTCGGGCCGCGGGACGGCCTGCAGGCCCTGGCGCGCGCCATGCCCACGCCGCTCAAGCACCGCTGGATCGCCGCCCTGGCCCGGGCGGGCCTGCGCGAGATCGAGGTGGCCTCGTGCGTGCCGCCGAGGCTCCTGCCGCAGATGGCCGACGCCGACGAGGTGATCCGCGAGGCCGCGAAGCTCCCGGGCCTCACGGTGCTGGCGCTCGCACCGAACGTGAAGGGGGCGGAGCGTGCCTTCGCGGCGGGGGCGCACCGGGTCACGATGCCCGTCTCGGCCTCCCGGCTCCACAGCGAGGCGAACCTGCGCATGACGCCGGAGGACGCGGTGGAGGAGGTCCGGGCGGTGTGCCGCCTGCGCGACGGGCTCCCCGCCCGCTCGCGCCCGGGCGTCGAGGTCGGCCTCTCCACCGCGTTCGGCTGCGCCCTGGAGGGCCGCATCGACGAGGGCTGGGTGATCCGCCTCGCGACGCTCTGCGCCGAGGCGGGCGCGGACTCGGTCGGCCTCTCCGACACGGCGGGCCACGCGAACCCGGCGCAGGTGAGGCGCCTCTTCGGAGCGCTCCGGCGCGAGCTCGGCAGCAAGGCCGGAGGAGCCCACTTCCACGACACGCGCGGCCAGGGGCTCGCGAACGTCGTCGCGGCGCTCGACGCGGGCGTCACCACGTTCGACGCGTCGCAGGGCGGGCTCGGCGGCTGCCCGTACGTCCCGGGCGCCGCCGGCAACGTCGTCACCGAGGACCTCGTCTTCCTCCTCGAGGCCATGGGCCTGCGCACCGGCGTCGACCTGGAAAGGCTCCTCGCCGCGCGCGCCGTGCTCCGGGAGGCGCTCCCGGGCGAGCCGCTCCGCGGCCACCTCGCCGGCGCCGGGCTCCCGAAGGGCTTCGTCCCCGCCTCGCGCGGAGGGCTCCGCGCATGACCTCCGCGCCGCCACTCCCGCTCTCGGGCATCCGCGTCGTCGAGTTCTCGCACATGGTCATGGGCCCGTCGTGCGGGCTCATCCTCGCGGACCTCGGCGCCGACGTCGTCAAGGTCGAGCCCGTCGAGAGGGGCGACCGCACGCGGCGCCTCCCCGGATCCGGCGCGGGCTTCTTCCCCGCGTACAACCGGAACAAGCGCAGCCTCGCCCTCGACGTCGGAAAGCCGCGCGGCCTCGCCCTGGCGCGGCGGCTCGTCGATCGCGCCGACGTCCTCATCGAGAACTTCCGCCCGGGCGCCTTCGAGGCGCTCGGCCTCGGCTACGACGCCGTGCGCGCGACGAACCCGCGCCTCGTCTACTGCTCGCTGAAGGGCTTCCTCGCCGGCCCATACGAGCACCGCACCGCGCTCGACGAGGTGGTCCAGATGATGGGCGGCCTCGCCTACATGACCGGCCCCCCGGGCCGGCCGCTCCGCGCCGGCGCTCCCGTGAACGACGTCATGGGCGGCATGTTCGCCGCGGTCGCCATCCTCGCCGCGCTCATCGAGCGCGGCCGCACCGGCGAGGGCCAGCTCGTGCGCAGCGCGCTCTTCGAGAACGTGGCCTGGCTCGTGTCGCCGCACATGGCGCAGATCGCCGTGACGGGGAGGGCCTCCGAGCCCATGCCGGCGCGCACCTCCGCCTGGGCGGTCTACGACGTCTTCGACACGGCCGACGGCCGGCAGATCTTCCTCGCGGTGGTGAGCGACACGCAGTGGCCGAGCTTCTGCCGGGCGCTCGGGCTGCCGGACCTCCTCGCCGACGCGTCGCTCGCCACGAACGCCGCGCGCGTGGCCGCGCGCGAGCGCTTCCTTCCCAGGGTCCGGGCCGTCCTCCGCGCGCTCTCCCGCGACGACGCCGCGCGCATCTGCGAGGAGGCCGGCCTGCCCTTCGCCCCCATCCAGCGCCCGGACGACCTGTTCCTGGATCCGCACCTGGCCCGGCCGGGCGCGATGATCGAGCACACGCTCGAGGACGGCGCCGTGGTGCCGCTCCCCGCGCTGCCCCTCGAGATGCAGGGGCGGCGCTTCGGGCGCCGGCTCGATCTCCCGCGGCTCGGGCAGCACACGGCGGAGATCGCCGCGGAGCTGGGCTACGACGCGGCGGCAGTGGACGCGCTCGCCGAACAAGCGGCGATCGGGCTCGAGCGCCGGCCGCCCTCGCCCGCGGCGGACGCGAACCGCCGCTCCGCCCAGAGGGGAATGAAGAAGCCGTGAAAGGCGAGAGCCGGCCCGGAGCCTCTCCGGGCCGGCCCTCGAGGTCCGCCGCTTCCCGAGCCCGACCGCGCGGACGGGCGCCGGGAAGCGCCTGTGGAGCTAGAACAGGTACCGCGTGCCGATCGACCAGCCGTTGTACGTGCCGCCGGTCGGGTTGGTCGCCGCGCCGGCGAGGCCGGCCGAGCCGAACCGGTACGCCGCGTTGGCGTCGTTCATGATCCGGACGTAGCCGCCGTAGACGAAGAGGTCCTTGTTGAAGTTGTAGCGGTACGCGGCGGTGTACCAGACGGCGCCGGTCCTGTCCCTCGCGGGCCCGGCGGGGAGGGTGTTACCGCTCAGCTTGAGCGCGATGCCGCCCGCGACGACGATCTGATGCGCGTCACCGCCGAGGCCCTGGACGAGGCTTCCGTAAAAGGAGTTACGCCCCTGGCTGCGCGTCGTGGCGCCGACGTCGGCGAAGTCGTAGATGCGGTCGAAGACGACGCCGAGCTCGGTGTGCGTCGGCTTGAGGTTGATCCCCGCGCCGGCCCGGAGGGACCAGTCGCGGCCGTGCGCGCCGAGCAGCGAGCCTCCCGGCGTGCAGATCTGCGCCGCCTGCCCGTTCGCTGCGGAGCAGTCCTTCCGCGTCTCGTACGACACCGCGAGGTAGAGCGGCCCGTCGTAGGTGGCGGAGAAGGAGAGGACGCTCGGGTCCTGCTGAGCGCCGGTGGACGTCCTGTCCTCGTTGACCATCGCGGCTGCCCTGAGCTGGAGCCCGCTGACGACGGGCGTCCAGTACTGCACGCCGTTCGCGAGCCGGGCGTCGAACAGGTTGCCGCCCGTGTTCGGGCCCGTACCGACGGTGGCGGCGTAGTTCATGATGGTCGAGTTGCCCCAAGGATCGAGGCGGATGGTGGAGATCTTCATCGGAGAGTCCCAGCGGCCGAGGAAGATCGTGCCGAAGACCTTGCTCGTGAAGCCGACGCCGGTGTTGCGCCCGGAGTCGAAGGGGGTCGCCGCGCCGCCGTCGATGGCGAACTGCGACTCGATCTGGCCCCAGGCCGTGAGGGTGTCGCTGAGCTTCAGGTCGCCGCGGACGCGGATCCAGGAGGCGTCGTTCGTCACGCGGTAGCGGGGGAGGACGTTGGCTGCGGCGGTCGCGTCGGTGACCGAGACGTTCTCCAGGGAGGCCCAGGCGCGGCCGGAAATGCTCAGCTTGTTCTCCTGGGCGTTCGACTGGAACGCGAAGAGGACTGCGAAGATCGTGGCGGTGAGTCGCATCTCTCGAGCTCCTGGAACGGAATTGAGCTTGGTTGCTTCTGCAGCGCTGCGGGAAGGCGCCATGTGAATCCAACGGCTCCGAAGTTGTCAACCGCTCATTTCGCGCCTTCTAGCGCGCGCGTCACCGAAATGGCACGTGCGAAGCACAGAGCTCCGGATCGTCGCAGCCACCCGAAAAGCCTCTTCACCGAGGCTTGCTAGTACCCAAAGTGTCATGCACGCGAGCGACGAGGCTCGTCCTAAGAGGCGCGCTCGATCGGGTCCCTCTACCCATCCTGCGCTGCGGCGACCGCTCGCGTCAGACGTTCCGTCGAGGAGCCTCGTCGGACGGGCATGGCAGTCTGCATGCTGGAGTCGTGTCGGCCGTTGATCCGGAGATGAAAAAAGGCGCAGCCGAGTCACGCTGCGCCGAGGCGCGGCCGCTGCGGGCTTCGCCGGGCGGCGGGCGCGGCGACGCAGCTCATGGCCGCTCGCCCCACCGCAGTCACCACGAAGAACAAGCGCCGGAGCCGCCCCGTAAGCCGGGTTCTGTCCCGCCGGAAGACCGGCGGCGGCGAACATTCCTCTAGGACGCGCGTTGCCGCGCGCCTCCAGCGAGCCGTACCCGGAGGCTGGGGCGGGCCGCCCTTCACCCGCGTCGCCGCGGGATCGCCTCCCTATTCGCTCTTGCACCGGGTGGGGTTTGCCGTGCCGCCTCCGTCACCGGAGGCGCGGTGCGCTCTTACCGCACCGTTTCACCCTTGCCACGCGCCCTCGCGAGAGGGCCGTTCGGCGGTCTCTTCTCTGTGGCACTTTCCTGCGGGTCGCCCCGACCGGCCGTTAACCGGCACCCTGCCCTGTGGTGCCCGGACTTTCCTCGGCGGCCCTTCGGCCGACGCGTTCGCCCGGGCGGCTCCGGCGGAACCGATGTAACACGCGGGAAGGGGCCCTTCAATCCTCAGCGCCGGAGGGCCCTCGGCACGCCGCGCTTGGGGCAGAGGTCCTCCACCGCGCAGCGCGAGCACGCCGGCGCGCGCGCGATGCAGGTCCGCCGCCCGTGCCAGACGAAGAGCTGATGCGCGGCTCCCCAGCGCTCCTCGGGGAGGAGCGCCATGAGATCCTCCTCCACGCGATCGGGATCGATCTGGCGCGTGAGGTCGAGGCGCCTCGACACCCGGCCGACGTGCGTGTCCACGGGGAAGGCATGCGCGGCGCCGAGGTGCAGCAGCACGACGCCGGCGGTCTTCCGCCCCACGCCCGGCAGAGCCTCGAGCGCCTCCCGGGTGCGCGGCACGCGGCCGCCGTGCTCGCGCACGATCGCCTGCATGGCCGCGACGATGGCCTTCGCCTTGTTCCGGTAGAGGCCGAGGCTGCGGATGAAGGGCCACAGGTCCTCCGGGCTCGCCCGCGCGTACGCCGCGGCGTCCGGGTACGCCGCGAAGAGGGCGGGCGTGGCCCGGTTCACGCCGACGTCCGTCGACTGCGCCGAGAGGACCACCGAGACGAGGAGCTGCACGTCGTCCCGGAACTCGAGCGCGATCTTGACGTCCGGCATCTCCCGCGCGAGCCGGTCCACGATCTCGGCGGCCCGGTCCCGCTTCTCCTCCCGGGGCGGGCGGCCCCTCGCGCGCGGCGGCATGGCGGCGCGGATGTTAGCATCCGGTCCCATGAAGCTCATCGACCTGAGATCGGACACGGTCACGAAGCCGACGCCCGGCATGCGCGAGGCGATGGCCAAGGCGGAGGTCGGGGACGACGTCTACGGCGAGGACCCCACGGTGAACCGCCTCCAGGAGCGCGTCGCGGCGCTCCTCGGGAAGGAGGCGGCGGTGTTCGTGCCGTCGGGCACCATGGCGAACCAGGTCGCGCTCGGCACGCTCACGCGCCCCGGAGACGAGATCATCTGCGACGCGGGGGCCCACTGCATCTCCTTCGAGTCCGGTGCGCTCGCCGCGCTCTGGGGGGTGCAGGCGCGCACCATCCCGGCGGAGCGCGGGCTCCTCGACCCGGCGGCCATCGAGGCGATGATCCGCCCGCCCATGGACGTCTTCCCGCGGACGCGCCTCGTCGAGATCGAGAACACGCACAATCGCGGCGGCGGAGCGGTGTACTCGCTCGAGCGCGTGCGCGCCGTCGCCGAGGTGGCGCGGCGCCGCGGGCTCCACCTCTACCTGGACGGCGCGCGGCTCTGGAACGCCTCCGCCGCGAGCGGGACGCCCGTGGACGCGTACGCGCGCGAGGCGACGCTCGTTTCCGTATGCCTCTCGAAGGGCCTCGGCACGCCGGCGGGCTCGCTCGTGTGCGGGCCGAAGGACCTCATCGCCGACGCGCGCCGGCTGCGCAAGCGCCTCGGCGGCGCGATGCGTCAGTCGGGCATCCTCGCGGCCGCGGGGCTCTACGCCCTCGATCACAACCTGGCGCGCCTCCCCGAGGATCACGAGAACGCGCGGCGCCTCGCCGAGGGGCTCGGGGCGCTGCCGGGCGCGTCGGTCCTCTTCCCGGTCGAGACGAACCTCGTGTTCGTGGCGTTCTCGGGCCGGAGCGGAGCCGAGATATCGCAGCGGCTCGCGAAGGAGGGGGTGCTCGCGAACCCCGAGGGGTCTCGGCCCGACACGCTCCGCTTCCTCACCCACCTCGACGTCTCGCGCGCGGACGTCGACGAGGCGGTCCGGCGGACGGGGCGCGCGCTCGCGGCCTGACCGCATCGCACCGCCTCCCACCCCCAGGACCCTGGGACGGCCGGCGTGTAGGCGCGTGCTAACATTCCGCTGCGAGTGCGGACGCCGGCGCCGAACGCCCGGGAGCTCCTCGCGGTCGCCGGCGCTGCCGCGATCGTCGCGGCCGGCTGCGCGGCGGGGTCCGCCTCCAAGATGAGCTTCACCGAGGCGGGGTTCCACGTCGCGCCGTCCCCTCCCGCGCCTCCCTCCGACGTCGCCCACGAGCCGGAGGGGCCGGTCGCGCCGCCCGTCGCCGTGCCCGCGCCGGAGTCGGTCGCGACGGAGCTCCCGGCGGGGCCGCCCATCGACGCGATCCTGGTGCGCTTCGCCCTCGAGGCCCGGGCGCGCCGGGGCCGCCAGCCGATGCGCGAAGGCTTTTCGCAGGAGGCGGTCGCGGCGTGGCGCGGGCTCGCCGGGGACCTCGATCGCTACCTCGCCCGGGCGCTCCCGCAGACCCCGCTCCTCGAGCTCGTCCGCGCGCGCGTGACGGTCGAGGCCGAATGGGACTACGACGTGCGGCGGTACGGCCCCGCGCCGGACGAGGTGGAGGAGGCGGTCCGCTCGCGCGCCGTGCGCCTGGGCCGGCGGGCCGAGGCCGCCCGCGCCCTCGGCTTCACGCTCTTCGCGAAGCCGCCGCCGGCGAAGCTGCGCTGGCCGGTGGAGCAGGCGGGGCTCTCGTCGCCCTTCGGCATGCGCGTGCACCCGGTCGAGGGAAGGCGCCGCATGCACCAGGGCGTCGACCTGGCGGCGGCCGCGGGGCGCGTCGTCTCGTCCGCGGCCGCGGGCTTCGTGGTCCGCGCCGGCTGGACGGGCGGCTACGGCCTCATGGTCGAGGTGCGCCACCCGGGCGATCTCACCACCCGTTACAGCCACCTCGCGGCCATCCTCTGCGCGCCGGGCGACTCGGTCGATCCGGGCCAGCCGCTCGGCCTCGTGGGGAGGACCGGCCTCGCCACGGGGCCGCACCTCCACTTCGAGGTCTGGCGCGGCGGGGAGCCGAAGGATCCCCTGCCCTGGCTCGGCCTGGCGGCGGCGGTGGGGAGCGCCGGGAACTGACCGTGATCCCCGTCGCCGGAGCGGCGCTGGCCATCGCGCTCGGCGCGACGCTCGACGTCTCCGCCGGAGAGGACGTGGCGGGCGCGCTCGCGCGCGCCAGACCAGGCGACGTCGTCCGCCTCGGGCGGGGGACGCACCGGGGCTCGCTCGGACGCGCCTCCGGCATCGCCGTCGAGGGGGCGGGCGCGGGCGAGACCGTGCTCGTCCCCCCCGAAGGCGAGGACGGGCTCGTGGCGACGGGAGCGGCGACGCTGCGCGGCCTCTCCATCCACGCCGGCCCCGGGCGCTCCGGGCTCAAGGTCCTCGGCGGCACGGTCCGGCTCGAGGACGTCGCGCTCTCGGGCGGCTCCTGCGGCGCGTTCGTCGACGGCGGGACCCTCGCCGGCCGCGGCGTCGATCTCGCGGGGGAGTACGGGCTCCTCGTCCGGACCGGGCACGTGACGCTGGAGGGCGGCAGCGCTCGCGGATCGGGCGCGGGCATCGGCACGCTCGGCGGCGAGATCTCGATCCGCCGCTTCGACGTCGTGGGGCCGGCGCGCGAGGCGGGCGTGTCGGTGTCGCGCGGCTCGGCCTCGCTCGAGGTCGTGACCATCCGGGCCCCCGGACCCTCCGGCATCGCCGTGTCCGGCGGCGGCAGGGTCGAGGGCACCGCGCTCACCATCGCCGGGGCGGTGGAGCTCCGGGGCATCCTCGGCGACTGCGTCCAGG